>NZ_JBICVV010000001.1:10860-161789 GCF_043199295.1 Streptomyces sp. NPDC048612 | reverse complement strand
GCCGACCGCGGGGGGGCGGGGGGCCCGCCCCCCCCGGGGCCCCGGGGGGCCCCCCCCCCGGGGCGCCCGCCCCCCCCCGGGCCGGGGGGGGGCCCCCCCCCCCGGGCCGGGGAGCGGGCGGGGAGCCGTGGCGACGGGCTCCCCCGGTGTGACGGGTCAGCTGCGGTTTCCCGCGACGGCGTCCCTCGCCGCCCGGAGGGACTCCTTCAGGGAGCCCATGGTGGCGAGGACGGCGGTCGGCTCGTAGCCGCAGTGCGCCATGCAGTTGGCGCAGCGCGGGTCCTTGCCGCGGCCGTACTTCTCCCAGTCGGTCTCGTCGATGAGCTCCCGGTACGTCGGGACATAGCCGTCGCTCATCAGGTAGCAGGGACGCTGCCAGCCGAACAAGGAGTAGTTGGGGATCGCCCAGGCCGTGCACGGGAAGTCGGCCTTGCCCTCCAGGAAGTCCAGGAAGAGCGGACTGTGGTTGAGCCGCCAGCGGCGCCGGTTGCCGCCGGCGAAGGCCTTCCGGAAGAGTTCCCTGGTCTGTTCGACACCGAGGAAGTGCTCCTGGTCGGGGGCCTTCTCATAGGCGTAGGCGGGCGACAGCATCATCTCGTCGACCCGCAGGTCGTCATTGAGGAAGTTGAGGACCTCGATGATGGTCTGCGGGGTGTCGGTGTTGAAGAAGGTGGAATTGGTGGTGACCCGGAAGCCGTGGCGCTTGGCCTCCTTGATCGCGGCCACCGCCTCGTCGAACACGCCTTCCTTGGCGACGGATTCGTCGTGCCGTTCCCGCATACCGTCGATGTGCACCGCGAACGCGAAATACGGGGAGGGCGTGAATTTCTCCAGCTTCTTGCGCAACAGCATCGCGTTGGTGCACAGGAAGACATACTTGCGCTTCGCCACCAACTGCCGCACGATCTCGTCGATCTGCGGGTGCATCAAGGGCTCGCCACCGGCGATGGACACCATCGGAGCACCGGACTCCAGCACCGCCCCGACCGCCTGCGCCACCGGCATGCGCTGCTTGAGCACGCCTGCCGGATGCTGGATCTTCCCGCAGCCCTCGCATTTCAGATTGCAGGCGTAGAGCGGTTCCAGCTCGACAATGAGCGGGAATTTCTCCCGCCGCCGGATCACCTTCTGTTCAAAGAGATAGGTACCGACCCGGATGGACTGACGGAGCGGCATGGCCATCTGGCTCACCTCCAGGGGAGCAGCAAAGAACGGTGCCATTCGTGGAAAACGGGAAGTACGGAGCGCAGCACCCGGAAGGCCGATATTCCACCGCGCACGGTGCCGATGCGTACCAGTTCATGTTCTGGAGCGTCCACGACCACCCGGACGGCCGCAACCGGACGGCGGCCGACGCGCCGGGCGGCACGGAGCGTGGCGGCGGACTCCATGTCCACCGCCACCGCGCCCGCGGCATGCAGCTCGGCCCGCTCCGCACCGCGTACGACGTGGTCAGAGCCGCACAGCAGCCCGCTGTGCACGGTCAGACCGCGCTCCCGCAGGGCCCGGAGCAGCGGCCCGTTGTCATGGCAGGGCGTCTCCGGCGCACCGGCGTCGTGGCCGCGGGTGGCCTCGGCTACGACCACGTCGCCCGGGCGCATCCCGGGGGCGAGGCCGGCGCAGAAGCCGCTGGCGATGACCGGGGAACGCGCGGTGACCGCGCCCTCACCCAGCGCTTCGGTGAGGGCGCGTTCGGCCGCCTGGGGGCCCATGCCGGTGCGGAGCGTGACCACTCTCGGGGCGGTCTTGCCGGCCACTCCCCCACGGCCCCCGCGCAGCGCGAACCGCTCGATGCCGAGCGCGCAGGCGATCAGCAGCGGCGGTGCGGCGTCGGTCGGGGGCCGTCCGGGCATCAGGCCCCCACCGGTGCGCCGGCCGGTCCCCCGTTGACGTAGCGGCCCAGGGCCGTCAGCGGGAAGACCTGGCGGTAGAGGTGGTAGTTGATGGAGAAGTCCCAGGGGAAGCCGGTGCCGGTGAAGTACGGCTCGTCCCAGGACCCGTCCTCGCGCTGGGTGCCGGTCAGCCACCGCACACCGCGCCGTACCGCCTCGCCGTCCCGTTCCCCGGCCGCGAGCAGCGCCATCAGCGCCCAGGCGGTCTGTGAGGCGGTCGAGGCGCCGCGCCCCGCCCACTGCTCCCTGTCCTGGTAGGACCGCTGGTCCTCGCCCCAGCCCCCGTCGTCGTTCTGCACCCGCTCCAGCCAGCGCACGGCCCGGCGGACCGCGGGATGCGAGCCGGGGATGCCGGCCGCGGCGAGCGCGGGGAGCACCGATCCCGTGCCGTAGAGGCAGTTCGTGCCCCAGCGGCCGAACCACGACCCGTCGGGCTCCTGCGCGGCCAGCAGCCAGGCGATACCGCGGCGGGTGCGCGGGTCATGGGTGCGGCCGACGTCGGCGAGCATCTCGACGACATGGGCGGTGACATCGGCCGACGGCGGGTCGATGACCTCCCCGAAGTCGCAGAACGGCAGCCGGTTGGGGAACGGGCTGGTGTTGTCGACGTCGAAGGCGCCCCAGCCCCCGTCCCGGGACTGCATCCCGAGGTTCCAGCGCACCCCGCGGCGTACCGCGGAGTCGACCCGCGGCGGATCGGGGTGCTTGACCCGGCGCAGCGCGATCACCACCTCCGCGGTGTCGTCGATGTCCGGGTAGTTGTCGTTGGCGAACTCGAACGCCCAGCCACCGGAGGGGAGTTGGGGCCGTTTGACGCTCCAGTCCCCGGGCCGGTCGATCTGCTCGGCGAGCATCCACTCGGCGGCCTTGACCAGCTGCGGGTGGTCGGCGGGGAGTCCGGCGTCGGCCAGTGCGATCGTCGCCAGGCAGGTGTCCCAGACCGGGGACTGACAGGCCTCGATCATCCGGGCGCCGTCCTCGCGCCATACGGCGAACCGGTCGAGGGAGGCCAGACCGGCGCGCAGCACGGGGTGGTCGAGGTCGTAGCCGCAGAGGTGGAGGGCGATGACCGAGTAGACCGCGGGGGGCTGGATGCCGCCCCAGCAGCCGTCGTTCTCCTGCCGTTCGACGATCCAGCGGGCGGCGGAGCGCATCGCGGCGGCGCGCAGCGGGCGCAGGGCGACCTTGTGGTAGACGTGCAGCGCCTTGTCGAGGCGCTGGAACACGCCGTCCCAGCTGGTGGCGGGGGCGAGCGGCCGCGGCGGGTTGGGGCGGCGGGGATCGGTGTGCAGCTCGTCGAGGCCGAACGGCGCCGGGCGGACCGGGCGCTTGGCCGAGACGATGGTCAGCGGCACGATGGTCTGCCGCGCCCAGCACCCGAAGTCATAGAGGTTGAGCGGGAACCACGCGGGCAAGTAGACCAGCTCCGGCGGGAGTTCGGGCAGGTCGTCCCACTTCCACCAGCCGAAGAGGGCCAGCCAGATGCGGGTGAAGACCCGGGCCGCTGCGACCCCGCCCTGCGCCCGGACCCAGGCGGCGGCCCGGGCCATGTGCGGTGCGTCCGGGGCGTCACCGGCGAGCCGCAGGGCGACATAGGCCTCGATGGTGGCGGAGAGGTCGCCGGGCCCGCCGTAGAAGGTGGCCCAGGTGCCGTCCGCGCCCTGCTCGCCGCGGATGTGGCGGGCGGCGGCCTCGGTGAGCGAGGGGTCCTGGATGCCCAGGAACTGACGGAGCAGCAGGTCCTCGGCGTCCATCGTGACGTTGGTCTCTAGGTCGCCCTTCCACCATCCGGCGGGGTCCTGGACGGACAGCAGATGGTCGGTGGCGCGTGCGGTCGCGCGCCGGGCGGCGTCCGCCGTGTCGTGCCGTACGGCGGTGCGCAGTGGTGCGGTGTTCTCAGCGGTGGCATCGCTGGCCGAGGGGGCCCGGGGCGGCAGTGCCCCGGTGCTTCCGTCGGTCGTCGCTGTCATGGCTTCCCCTTCGGCAGTGAACTGTGAAAAGCGTGCTCAGGGATTCCGTCGGCCGGCGCCCGGCTGGCACCGGCCGGCGACTGCGAACTATTCGGTGTCGATACTGCTCATCTCTCCCGTACGACACTGCTCATCTCTGTCGTACGACGACGAAGTCCGCGAGCGCGACGAGCTGTGCGCGGACCTGCTCCGGCATGTCGATCTCGTCGAGTGCGGCGATGGCGGTGGCGTGCTGGCGGCGGGCCTCCTGGGAGGTCCACTCACGGCCGCCGGCCTCCTCGATGAGGGCCGCGCGGGAGGCGAACTCTTCCTCGGTGAAGTCGGCGATCTCGGTCTCGCTCTTCTTCGCGTCGGCCGCCAGGATCTCGGCGAGACGCTCGGAGGCCGGGCCACCGGCCGCCAGCGCGGCGACGACCGGCAGCGACTTCTTGCGCTGGCGCAGATCGCTCCAGGTCTTCTTGCCGGTGGCCTCCGGGTCGCCCCAGATGCCGAGCAGGTCGTCCACGGCCTGGAAGGCGAGGCCGAGGTGGTAGCCGTACTTCTCCAGGGTGTCGGCGGTGCGGTCGTCGGCGCCGCCCAGGACGGCGCCGATGGAGACGGCGCAGGCCAGCAGCGCGCCGGTCTTGTTGCCCTCCATCTCCAGGCACTCCTCGACGGTGACCCGCTCGCGGTGCTCGTAGGAGATGTCCTGGGCCTGGCCGTCGATCAGCTTGCGGGTGGCCAGGGTGAGCCGGCGGGTGGCGCGGCCGGCGTCGACCGTGCCCAGCTCCAGCAGTATTTCGTTGGCGAGGGCGAACAGCGCGTCGCCGACGAGGATGGCCTGCGCGGGGCCGTGCACCTTCCAGACGGTGTCACGGTGCCGGCGCTGCTCGTCGCCGTCCATGAGGTCGTCGTGCAGCAGCGAGAAGTTGTGCACCAGCTCGACGGCGACCGCGCCGGGCACGCCCACCCCGGGGGCCGCACCGGCGACCTCGGCCGACAGCAGGGCGAGCGCGGGACGGACCGCCTTGCCGCTGTCACCCGCGGTGGGGTGGCCCTCGGCGTCGATCCAGCCGAAGTGGTAGGCGGCGACGGTGTCCATGGGAGGAGCGAGCCGGTCCACAGCGGCACGCAGCACGGGGGTGGCGAGTGTCCGCCCGCGCTCCAGCAGCGCGGTGACGCTCTCGGTGTCGATAGCTGGGGAAGCCGGGTTCACGGTTTCTCCTCTGTTTCCGACGCTCGTGCTCGTGCGAGCGCTCGTACTCGTAGTCATGCCGCCTCCTGAGGCAACTGGCCCCGGGGGAAGCCGAGTTCGTTGAGTGCCTCGCGAGCGGCGGCAGTGCCGCTGCGAACAGCGCTTTCCATGGTCGCGGGCCACCCGGTGGCGGTCCACGCACCGGCCAGGAAGAGGCCGGGGGCTTGGGTGCGGGCGGCGGGGCGGAGCCTGCCGACGCCCGGGGCGGGCGCAAAGGTCGCGGTGCGCTCGCGGGTGACGAAGAAGTCGCGGACCCGGGCGCCCCGGGCGGCGGGCAGCAGCCGCTCCAGCTCGGGGAGGTAGCGGGCGCGGAGCTTGGCGACCGGCTGGTCGATCTCCTCCTGCGCGGCGGACTGCGAGACCGCCAGATACTGGCAGCGCTCGTTCCCGGCGGTCCGCGTCAGCCCCGAGGCGTCGGTGCGGTCGAAGACCCATTGGACGGGCGAGCCGACCGTGGCGAAGAAGGGGCGGCGCAGCACCCTGCGGTCGTAGACGACATGGAGGTTGAGGATCGGGGCGGTGCCGATGTCCAGCAGCCGGTCCTTGTCGTCCAGCGCCCCGTCGGGCAGCAGGCCGTGCGCCTCGCGCTGCGGTACGGCGAGGACGACGGTGTCCGCGGTGAGCTGCTCGGTGCCGTGCGGGCCGTTCTCCACCGAGACCTGCCAGCCGTCGTCCCGGCGGGTGACCGAGCCGGCGCGGGTGCGCAGGGCGATGCGGACGCCGGCCTTCTCCAGGGCCGTGCGCGCGAGGGTGTCGTGGACGTCGCCGAGCGGGACGCGGGACCAGCCGATGTCGGCGGCGCCGGGGGCGGACAGCAGCCCGGTCCTGAAGACCTTGGCGGCCAGGCCCATCGAGGCGTCCCCGGCACGGGCGTTGAGGGTCGCGATGCCGACCAGGTCCCACAGCGCCTCGATCGCCCGCGCCGACTGGCCGTTCCGGCGCAGCCAGCTGCCGAAGTCCATCCCGTCCAGCGCGGGGTCGGCCGGGTCCAGGTCCTTGAGCGCCAGGGTGGCGCGGACGACGCCGGCGCGCTCCGCGGGGGACAGATGCGGGTAGCCGGCGAGGCTCCCGGCGAGGTGCAGCGGGACGGGCAGCGCGGTGCGGCGCAGCCGGCCGAGCCGCATCCGGTCGGCGTCCAGGACCGGGACGTCCATCCGCTCCTGGAGGGGCACCAGCGAGGCGGCGCCGATCCGCTCCAGCAGCTGGTGGTAGGCGGTGCAGCAGCGCAGGAAGACGTGCTGGCCGTTGTCGACGGACAGTTCGCCGGCGGCGGAGTCACGGCGGAAGGAGAAGACCAGTCCGCCGAGGCGGGGGCGGCCCTCGACGAGGGTGACCCGCAGTCCCGCCTCGGCCAGCGCGAGCGCCGCGGTCGTGCCCGCGAGACCGCCCCCGATGACCACCGCGGCCGCCCCTTCGGGCGGGCCGGGCGGCAGGTCGCGGCGCCGGCCGGGCCGCGTGGCTCCCGATGTCATGTGTTCTCCCCCTGTACTTCCCTCATGGACGCAGCCACCCGGGGGAGGGTTGCGCGCCGCGCTGACGCGGGATCACCGCCGTCGTTCACCGCCCGGCCGGTCATCCACGCCTCCGGACGGCCTGCCGGCGGCCGATCGCCCGTGCGTCGAGCCCGGACAGTCCGCGCACCGCGACGAAGGCCTTCTCCCGGCCGGGCAGGGAGACCCGCCCGCGCAGCACCGCCTCGGGGTCGGCGGCGATCCGCGTCAGCAGCCGGTGGTAGATCCCGGCCATCGCGGCCACACAGGCACCGCTGCGCCGGTCCAGCATCGGCAGCAGCTGGAAGCCCTCGGCGAACAGCGCGCGGGCCCGCTTCACCTCGAAGTGCACCAGGCCGGTGAAGTCGGAGCCGGGCGGCGGTACGGACCGCTCGAAGCCCTCCGCGCAGCCGAACTTGGCGAGGTCCTCGGCGGGCAGGTAGGTGCGCCCGTTGCCGGCGTCCTCCCGAACGTCCCGGAGAATGTTGGTGAGTTGGAGGGCGAGGCCGAGGGCGTCGGCGTACTCGGAGGCGCGCTCGGCGTCCGGCGCGCCCGGGACCGTGCCGAACACGCCCAGTGAGAGCCGTCCGATGGCCCCGGCGACACAGCGGCAGTAGACCTTCAGCTCGTCCCAGGTCTCGTAGGTCGCGCCGTGCACGTCCATCAGCACGCCGTCGATCAGCTCGTCGAGCCCCTCCAGCGGCAGCGGGAAGCGGCGGGCGGCGTCGGACAGCGCGACGGCGACCGGATCGGTGTCGTCCTCGTCGATCCGGCCGTCCTTGACGCGGGCCAGCAGCGCCCGGGTCTCCTCCAGGCGCCCCTGCTTGGCCGAGGGCTCCAGGGTGCCGTCGCCGATGTCGTCGATCCGGCGGGAGAAGGCGTAGAGCGCCGACATGGCCTGCCGCTTGTCGGTCGGCAGCAGCCGGATGCCGTAGGCGAAGTTGCGTGCCTGCTGCCCGGTGATGGCCTCGCAGTAGCGGTACGCAGCGAGCACCGGCGCGGACGCGTGTGCGGTTGCCTCCACGGTCCGACTCACCCCTCTCTTCGCAGTGTCGCCCCTACCTCGCGCAGCAGGCTGAGCTTGGTCGGTTTGGGCGGTCCAGGGAGTACGTCGTGATCGGCGGCCGCAACCGCCTGGAGTGCAGCGCGTCCGCCGGCCACGAATCCGGCCAGCAGCAGCTTGAGTCTGCCGTGGACGCTACCCACCAGCGGGGTGCCTTCATTCAGCAGCTCACGGGCGCGTTCCGCCTCGTAGGCGATCAGTGCGCGCACCGATGCGCCCCCGCTCGGGGCGGCCAGATCGGCCTCGGTGACGCCGAAGCGTTTCATGTCCTCCGCCGGGAGGTAGATGCGGTCCCGTCCGAGGTCCTCGGCCACGTCCTGGACGTGCTCGACGATCTGCAGGGCGGTGCACACCGCGTCCGAACGGCGGACCCGCTCGGGGGACGAGGTGCCGGTGATGCCCAGGACCAGCCGGCCGACGGGGTTGGCGGACAGTTCGCAGTAGGCGGCCAGGTCGTCGTAGGTGCCGTAGCGGCTCACCCGCTGGTCCTGGCGGTTGGCCTCGATCAGTGCGAGGAACGGCTCGGGGGTCAGCCCGCAGCGGCGGACGGTCGGGCCGAGCCGGCGCAGCAGCGGATGCCCCGGACCCGGTGCACGGTCGCTGAAGACGCGGTGCAGGTCCGCTTCCAGTGCGTCCAGCAGGGCGGGCCGGTCGTCGCACTGCGCGCGGTCCAGTCCGAGGAGTACGGCATCGCCGCCGCCGGGGGCGAGATCGCCGTCGCCGATGTCGTCGACGAGCCGGGCGAAGCCGTAGACGGCCATCAGGTCGGTCCGCCAGGCACGGGGCAGGAAGAACGGCGCCACCGGGAAGTTCTCGTGTGCGGCCTGATCGAGCACGGTGCGCGTCTGCTCCCGCCCGTCACCCGCCGCCCCCCTTCGGAGGATGGCGCGACGCGCCTGCTCGTTGTCTCGGCTCACCGGGGGCTGCCCGGCGCATTTCGGTGCCGGAGCGAACCAGTAGCCATTGCCGTCACGTCTCCCGTTCTACACCGCCAAGCTAAAACATCCTATTTCGGACACGCCGCAGCAGGCGACGCGCCCCGGTCGAGCCCCCATCGCCCGCCTGGGTGAGCACTGCCCGACATATACCACTTGTGCTGTTCGGTACCCGTACAGCTTACGTCGTACCGCTCACCCACGTCCGAGCGGGTCCGAGGCATGGGACGAGGCTCCGGCCGACGCCCGTTACGTCCGAACTATCGCCGAAACCGCCGCAGTTGACCGATTCTCTGCACGCTCGAAGGCCCCCGCGAGGCGGGCTCGCGGAGGCCTTCGCTCACGGAGCGGACTACTTGCCCGTCTCCTTCTCGTACGCCTTGATGACCTCGTCCGTCGGACCGTCCATCAGCAGCTCACCGCGCTCCAGCCACAGCACGCGGTCGCAGGTGTCGCGGATGGACTTGTTGTTGTGGCTGACCAGGAAGACCGTGCCGGCCTCCTTGCGCAGCTCGCGGATGCGGGCCTCGGAGCGCTTCTGGAAGCTGCGGTCGCCGGTGGCCAGCGCCTCGTCGATCATCAGCACGTCGTGGTCCTTGGCCGCCGCGATGGAGAACCGCAGCCGGGCCGCCATGCCGGAGGAGTAGGTGCGCATCGGCAGCGAGATGAAGTCGCCCTTCTCGTTGATGCCGGAGAAGTCGACGATGCCCTGGTAGCGGTCCCGGACCTGCTCGCGGCTCATGCCCATGGCCAGGCCGCCGAGCAGGACGTTCTTCTCGCCGGTCAGGTCGTTCATCAGGGCCGCGTTGACGCCCAGCAGCGAGGGCTGGCCGTGCGTGTAGACCTTGCCGCGCTCGGCCGGCAGCAGCCCGGCGACCGCCTTGAGCAGCGTCGACTTGCCCGAACCGTTGGACCCGATCAGACCGATCGACTCACCCCGGTAGGCCGTGAACGACACGCCCTTGACCGCATGCACCTCGCGCACGCCCGCGGTGGGCTTGCGGCGCACGATGCGGTTGAGCGCCGCGGTGGCGCTGCCCTTGCCCGCGCCGGCGCCGTAGACCCGGTAGACGATGTGCAGATCGTCCGCGATCACCGTCGGGATGCGCTCCGCGGCCGCCTCGGTCGGCTGGACGCCGTTGTTCTGCTCAGCCACGTCCGTACCGCTCCTCAGACTTCCAGAAGTACACAAAGCCCACGACGCCCATCACCAGCGCCCAGCCCCCGGCGAGCGCCCAGACGTGCGGCGGCAGCTCGTTCGCCGTGAAGCTGTCGATCAGCGCGAACCGCATCAGGTCGATGTAGACCACGGCCGGGTTCACGTTGAGCAGGATCTCGACGAACGCCGGGACGTGCTTGTCCTTGAGGATCAGGTCGATGCTGAACATCACGCCGGACGCGTACATCCACGTCCGCATGATGAACGGCATCAGCTGCGCCAGGTCCGGGGTCTTGGAGCCCAGCCGCGCCATCACCATCGCCAGGCCCGTGTTGAACACGAACTGCAGCGCCAGCGCCGGCACGACCAGCAGCCACGACCAGGTCGGCAGCTGCCCGAAGCCCAGCAGGATGAGGACCAGCACACCCATGGAGAAGAACAGCTGCTGGAGCTGCATCAGGCAGAACGAGATCGGCAGGCAGGCACGCGGGAAGTGCAGCGCCCGCACCAGGCCGAGGTTCCCCGAGATCGCCCGCGTTCCGGCCATCACCGAACTCTGGGTGAAGGTGAAGATGAAGACACCGGTCACCAGGTACGGAACGTAGTCGGGGATGCCCTTCCTCGTACCGATCAGCAGGCCGAAGATCAAGTAGTACACGAGCGCGTTCAGCAGGGGCGTCGCCACCTGCCAGACCTGTCCCAGCTTGGCCTGGCTGTACTGCGCCGTCAGCTTGGCGCCGGCGAAGGCGCGGATGAAATGCCGCCGTTCCCACAGCTGCCGGACGTACTCCGGGAGGCTGGGACGGGCCCCGCTCTGCGAGAGCCCGTACTTCTGGGCCCGCTGGGCAGCGGTGAGCCCTTCGTCGGAAGATGGCGGGGCACTCATGGCGACCGCACTGTCGTGCGTGGTCTCGCTCACAGTTGACACTTTCGTCCTCAAGGTGCGCTGCCGGGGCCACGCCCCGGCTCGCGCCTGATGCTCTCAGATACGAGCTTGTCAGATGACGGGAGGGCGGCCCAGTCGGGTCAGTCGCCAAACGGTAGCCCACTTCATGGGGCGCCTGGGACCGCACGGGGTGACGCAGCCTTCCTTGAACCCGCCCAGCCAGGCCCGCAGTGCCGGTCGCGAGGGCCGGCGGGCGAGCGTCAGCAGGAACCAGACACCGAGGTAGACCGGAACCAGCAGCGCCGGAAGGTTTCGGCGGGCCAGCCACACACGGTTACGGGCCACCATCCGGTGGTAGACCGCGTGCCGGGCCGGTGCCGTGGTCGGGTGGAAGAGGACCATGTCCGACCGGTAGTCGATCTGCCAGCCCGCGTCCAGCGCCCGCCAGGCCAGGTCCGTCTCCTCGTGCGCGTAGAAGAAGTCGTCGGGCAGCCCGCCGACCTCCTCGAAGACATGCGTACGGACCGCGTTCGCACCACCGAGGAAGGTGGTGACCCGCGACGACCGCATCGGGTCCGAGGCGCGCAGCCGCGGGACGTGCCGGCGCTGGGTCTCGCCGGTGTCCGGGTCGGCGATCCGGAAGCTGATGATGCCCAGCTCCGGGTCGGCGGCGAACGCCTCGCGGCACAGTTCGGCGGTGTCCTCCCTGGCCAGCAGCCCGTCGTCGTCGAGGAAGAGCAGCACATCGACGTCACCGCCGCCGGGGCCGAACGCCTCGATACCGACATTGCGGCCGGCCGGGATGCCCACGTTCTCGGGCAGCTCGACCGTCCGTACGCCCTCGGGGAGCTCGGGCAGCGGCGAACCGTTGCCGACGACGACGGTCTCGATCGGGTCGCCGGTCTGCTTGGCGACCGAGTCGAGCAGCGCGCGCAGCTCCTCGGGGCGGTTGCCCATCGTCAGGACAACCGCACCGATCCGCATTCGGGACGCCCCCGTCACTTGAGCCTGCTGGAGGCGAGGATGGACACAAGGTGGAGCACCGTCTGGAGGAGCGCGATGCCGGCGAGCACGGCGACGCCCAGACGCGAGAAGAACAGGTCGCCCCGGATGGTGTCCAGGACCGCCAGGACCAGGATCAGCAGGGACGCCTCGATACCGAGGATGAGCCGGTGGAACTTCAGCGCCCCGGCCGCCTTACGGGCCAGCGCCATCCCGGAGGACCGCGGCTCGGAGGCCGCCTCCTTGACGGGCGGCAGCCCGCCCTGGTGACGGGCGACACCGACCAGGTCGGTCTCGGCCTTGATCAGGATGGCGCCGAGCGCGGCGAGGGTGCCGAGGAAGGCCCACAGCCAGTCGATCCGGCCGCTGCCCCACAGGTCGGCGGCGCGCAGCCCGAAGCCGACCAGGACCGCGGCGTCGCACAGGTAGGCGCCGACCCGGTCCAGGTACACCCCGCCGAGCGAGAACTGCTTCTTCCAGCGGGCGACCTCGCCGTCGACACAGTCGAGCAGCAGGTAGAGCTGGACCATCAGCACGCCGAGGACGGCGCCCGCGATCCCCGGCACCAGCAGTGCCGGGGCGGCGAGGACGCCGAAAACGGTCATCAGGTAGGTCAGCTGGTTGGGCGTGACCTTCGTGTTCACCAGGTGCCGGTCGATGCGCAGGGAGATCTCGCGCATGTAGAGGCGACCGCCCCAGTGCTCACCGCTGCGCCGGTCCTTGACACCCTCGGGGTGCACGACCGGGCGGAGTTCAGCTACTGACGGCTTGTGCATAGTCGGCGTATGCGTCCCTGATCTGGTCGGCGGACAGGTCGAGGTGCTCAAGGATGGTGTAGCGCCCGGGGCGGGTCTTGGGCGCGTACGCGACGGCCTCGACGAACTCCTCGTCGGTGAAGCCGATCTCGCCCGGCGTGACCGGCAGCCCGTGCCGGCGCAGCACCTCGACCATCAGGTCCCGGGTCTCCTTGTCCCCGCGCAGATGCGTGGCGAAGGCGGCACCCAGGCCGCACTGCTCGCCGTGGCTCGCGGCGCGCTTGGGGAAGAGGATGTCCAGCGCGTGGTTGATCTCGTGGCAGGCCCCGGACGCCGGACGGCTGTCGCCGGCCACCGACATCGAGATGCCGGTGAGGACCAGTCCCTCGGCGAGCACCTGGAGGAAGTGGTCGTCGCCGACGCCACCGGGGTGGCGCAGCACGGCCTCGCCGGCCTGGCGCGCCATGGCGGCCGCCAGTCCGTCGATGTCCTCACCGGTCTCGCGGTGGGAGAGCTCCCAGTCCGCGACCGCGGAGATGTTGGAGATCGCGTCGCCGATGCCGGAGCGGACGAACCGGACCGGGGCCTCGCGGATGATGTCGAGGTCGATCACCACGGCGATCGGGTTCGGCACACCGTAGGAGCCACGGCCCGCGTCGTTGTCCAGCGTGGCCACCGGCGAGCACAGGCCGTCGTGCGACAGGTTCGTCGCGACGGCGACCAACGGCAGGCCGATGCGCGCCGCGGCGAACTTGGCGCAGTCGATGATCTTGCCGCCGCCGAGGCCCACGACCGCGTCGTAGTGCCCCTTCTTCATGGCGTCGGCGAGCTTGATCGCTTCGTCCAGGGTGCCGCCGCCGACCTCGTACCACTCGGCGCCCGGCAGCGCGGGGGACAGCCGCTCGCGCAGCCGTGCCCCCGAGCCGCCGCTGATCGCGATGGCGAGCTTGCCGGACGCGGAGATGCGCTGATCGGCCAGCAGGCCCGCCAGGTCGTCCAGGGCGCCGGCGTTGATGTCGACGACGACCGGGGACGGGATGAGGCGGGTCAGTACTGGCATGCGATGTCACGGCCCTTCGCCAGGTCGTCGTGGTTGTCGATCTCGACCCACTTGACGTCGCCGATCGGGGCCACGTCCACCTTGAAGCCGCGGTTGACCAGCTCCTGGTAGCCGTCCTCGTAGTAGAGGTCGGGGTCCCGCTCGAAGGTGGTCTTCAGGGCGTCGGCCAGCTCCTCGGCGGCCTCGCCCTCGATGAGGGTGACGCCGATGTACTCACCGGTCGCCTCGGCCGGGTCCATCAGCTTCGTGATCTTCTGGACGCCCTTGGCGGGGTCCACGACGACCTTCATCTCCTCGTCGGCGAGCTGCTTGACGGTGTCCAGCGCGAGGATGATCTTCTGGCCGTTGCCGCGGGCGGCGAGCAGGGTCTTCTCGACGGAGACCGGGTGCACGGTGTCGCCGTTGGCGAGGATCACGGTGTGCTTGATCGAGTCACGGCCGCACCACAGGGAGTAGGCGTTGTTCCACTCCTCGGCCTTGTCGTTGTCGATGAGGGTGAGCTTGAGGCCGTACTTCTGCTCCAGGGCCTCCTTGCGCTCGTAGACGGCTTCCTTGCGGTAGCCGACGATGATCGCGACCTCGGTCAGGCCGATCTCGGCGAAGTTGCCGAGGGTCAGGTCGAGGATGGTGGTGTCCCCGTCGACCGGCACCAGGGCCTTGGGCAGGGTGTCGGTGTAGGGACGCAGACGCCGTCCGGCGCCGGCGGCCAGCACGAGGCCGATCATGCGGGTTCTCCTTCATCGTGTACGGCGGGTGCTTGGGAGGACACCCAGAAGCGAATGCTCTCGATGAGCACCAGCAGCGCCAGGACCACAGCAAGGGCCGTCAGCGCGATTGTGAAACCTTCAGGGGACAGCGCGGCGGCGAGGACGGTGATCACGAGAATCCGTCCCTCATGTCCGCCGGTCGCCCGGACCAGCCACCGGGGCGGGGCTCCGGTGCCACCACGGATGCGGTAGACCGTGTCGTAGTGATGGTAGGCGACCGCCGCGACCAGCCCGTACGCCGCGGGCAGCGCTCCGGGGACGTCCGCGCGGGCGGCCAGCACCAGGATCGTGACGTACTCACCGGCCCGGAAGAAGGGCGGGACGAGCCAGTCGAGGGCGCCCTTGAGCGGCCGGGACACCGCCGCGCCGGCCAGCAGCGCGGAGCAGGCGGCGACGCCCACGGTGAGCCAGGACGCGGGGTCGTGCTCGAAGATCACCCAGACCAGCAGCACCGCGGCCGAGAGAAACGCCATAGCGGGAGCCAGGTAGGAACCGGTCCGGCCGCGGCCGCGCGCGGCGGCGGCGATCAGCTCGGCGAGCGGCCCGGAGTCGGCGAGGTCGGCCAGTGCCTGGGCGGCGCGGTCGGTGCGCCGGGCCCGGCGGGTCAGCGAGCGCAGCACCCGTCCCGCCGTGGTGTAGCAGGCGGCCAGCGCACAGCCGATGAGCAGGGCGTAGAAGACGATGCGCGGGGTGGTCAGCGCGGTGAGCACGGCGATCATGGCCCAGCGCTCGCCGATCGGCAGCACGATCATCCGCCGCACCCAGACCGTCCAGCCGACGCTGTCGAGCTTGCCGGAGAGGGCGGCGGTGGGGCTGGTGTTGGCCGTGGCGTCGTGGTTCGCCTCGTTGAAGGAGAAGTCGACGACATGGCGGCAGGTCATCAGGACCATCGCGCCGAGCGCCAGCGCCCAGACGTCGTCCCCGCCGCGGGCCGCGCCCAGGGCGAGGCCCGCGTAGTAGGCGTACTCCTTGGCCCGGTCGAAGGTGGCGTCGAGCCAGGCGCCCATCGTCGAGTACTGCAGGGAGTAGCGGGCGAGCTGCCCGTCGGTGCAGTCCAGGACGAAGGAGAAGAGGAGCAGGAAGCCGGCAGCGACGAAGCCGCCACGGGTTCCGGTGGCCGCGCAGCCGGCCGCGATCAGCGCGGTGAGCAGCGAGGCGGTGGTGACCTGGTTGGGGGTGAGCCCGCGCCGCGCGCACCAACGGGCGAGGTAGCGGGAGTAGGGGCTGATGCAGTACGTCGTGAAGAACCCGTCGCGGGACTTCACGGCGGTGCGCAGCCGAACCGCCTCCTCGTCGACGGCGTCGACGGCCTCGCGGGCCTCCGCACGCCGATCGGGAGTCAGCGCGACGATGGCGACCAGGCTGCCCAGCTCGACGCGGTGCAGACCGGCCTCGTCGCGGTCCAGGGACTCGGTGAGGGTGTCGGTGAGGACGTCCGTGAGGTGGGCGGTGCCGGCGCCGACCGGGATTCGGCCGACCGCGCGGGCCAGCGCGGCGCGCGCCGCGGGCTGCGCGGTGAGCGCGCCGGGCACGGCGGCGGCCGGGAAGCGGGGGTCGGTCAGCGCCAGCCGCAGCGCGTGCTGATGCCCGACGAAGCGCGGGTCGACGACGGCGACCCGCTCGTGCGCGGGCACCGCGCTGATCAGCTCGGCGGCGGCCGCGGGATCGTTCGCCGTACGGACGTCAAAGCCCAGCGCGCGCAGGTCGGCTTCGAGCGGCGACCCGGCTACCGGCGGACCGGTGAGGATGGCGGTCGACAGACGAACTCACTCCTTGGATGCTGACAAGGCAGCACGGGCCGGTCCGCAGTCGATCCGCATTCGATACGAACTACCCGGGCAGCGGGCGTGGCACACCTCGCCCCTGGGAGGGCCGGGTGGCACGTCGGCAGAGGCTATCGGATCGCCGGATGCGGCCGTTCACCGCGCATTCACCGCACGATCGAGTGACCGCCGGCTGCGCCTGCCGCGATCATCATGGTGGATCGGGTGGCGCATGAACAACTGGCCGGTGGGCCCGGACCCGATCCGGTGCCGGTTATGAGCGGGCTGGTCACGGGGCGGGCGGGTTGTGCCGGGGCCCGTGTGGTGAGAGCCATCCCACGGTCCGGCGGCGCGCGGCACCCGCCGCGCCGGAGACGGGCGCGCGACGGCGGATGTGGACCATCTCACGGCGGGCGCGCCCGAGGGCCGGCGCGCCCGCTTGTGGCGCCGCGCACCCACTGTGCCGCTGATGCGGACCCGGCTAGGGCAGACTTGGCGTCGAAGACCGACGACAAGGATGGGCATGCCGATCACACCTGCCAACGGACAGACCGCCGGGGACCCGGCGGTGAGCACACCGGGCGGCACCGCCGAACCGATCATGCTGGAGCTGGTCGACGAGGACGGTACGACGATCGGCACCGCGGAGAAGCTCGCGGCCCACCAGCCCCCCGGGCAGCTGCACCGGGCGTTCTCGGTCTTCCTCTTCGACGAGAAGGGGAGGCTGCTGCTCCAGCGCCGGGCGCTGGGGAAGTACCACTCCCCCGGTGTGTGGTCCAACACCTGCTGCGGGCATCCGTACCCGGGCGAGGCGCCGTTCGCGGCCGCCGCCCGGCGGACCGCGGAGGAGCTGGGGGTCGCCCCCTCCCTGCTGGCCGAGGCCGGCACGGTCCGCTACAACCATCCCGACCCGGCGTCCGGCCTCGTGGAGCAGGAGTACAACCACCTGTTCGTCGGGCTGGTGCGGGCGGACCCGGCGCCCGACCCCGAGGAGATCGGCGAGATCGCCTTCGTGACCCCGGAGGAGCTGGCCGAGCGGCATGCCGCGGTGCCGTTCTCCGCGTGGTTCATGACCGTGCTGGACGCGGCGCGGCCGGCGGTGCGCGAACTCACAGGAGGGACGGCGGGCTGGTAGCCGGCGGGGTGAGCGGCAGCTCGGCCCAGATGGCCTTGCCGCCGTTCCTGGTGTGCTCGACGCCGCATTTGCCGCCCGCCTCCGCGGTGAGCGTCTTGACCAGCCACAGTCCACGGCCGCCCAGATCACCCTGGTCCGCCTCCAGCGCCTTGGGGCGGTAGGGGTGATCGTCCTCGACCGCGACCCGTAGCCAGTTCGCCCCGAGGGTGAGCTGGACGGCGATCTGCGGTGAGAGCAGGGCGGCGTGCCGGACGGCGTTGGTGACGAGTTCGGAGACGATGAGCAGCAGGCCGTCCATGATCACGGCGGCGACGGGCACACCTTGTTCGGCGAGCAGATCCCGGACCGCGTGCCGTGCCTGCGGCACCGAGGCCTCCAGTGCCGGGGTGGTGAACCGCCAGACACCTTCGTACGCGAGCGGGGAGGTCAGCTCTTCGGGGGGTTCTGCGGGGGGTCCGGAAGGCATCCTCACAGGACGAGTGTTGGGAACGCATTGGTCCGGACCGGCCTGCTGAACACAAGTCAGCATCTATCGACGGCTTATGGCCGATTCCGAGCGGTTCACGCGACCCGGAGACCGGACCTGTTCCGTTTGCGCCGGGTCGCGGACCGCCGCGACGGTCACCGGGCCGGCAAAAGCAGCAGGCCCGGTGCCTGAGCACCGGACCTGCTGTCATGAGTAGCGGGGACAGGATTTGAACCTGCGACCTCTGGGTTATGAGCCCAGCGAGCTACCGAGCTGCTCCACCCCGCGTCGGTGAACACCACAGTACGGGTCGGCGGCCGCTGGGCCAAATCGATATCCACCGTGGGCACCGGAGGCCGCCGGTCCCGGTGTTCTCACACCGCGCGGTCGGTGATCCGTCCGGCGTCGACCTCGATACGACGGGTGGTGTGCACGGCTTCCAGCATCCGGCGGTCGTGCGTCACCAGCAGCAGGGTGCCCGGGTAGGAGGCGAGCGCGGACTCCAGCTGCTCGATGGCCGGCAGGTCGAGATGGTTGGTCGGCTCGTCCAGGACGAGGAGGTTGACCCCGCGGCCCTGGAGGAGGGCCAGCGCGGCCCGGGTCCGCTCCCCCGGCGAGAGGGTGCGCGCCGGGCGCAGCACATGCGCCGCCTTCAGCCCGAACTTCGCGAGCAGGGTGCGCACATCGGCCGGCGACAGCTCCGGTACGGAGAGCCGGAAGGCGTCCATCAGCGGTTCGTCGCCGAGGAACAGTCCGCGTGCCTGGTCGACCTCGCCGATCACCACGCCGGGGCCGAGCGCCGCCTGCCCGGTGTCCAGCGGGAGCCGGCCGAGGAGTGCGGCGAGCAGGGTGGACTTGCCGGAGCCGTTGGGGCCGGTGATGGCGACCCGGTCCGCCCAGTCGATCTGCAGGTCCACCGGGCCGAAGCGGAAGTCACCGCGCCGGAGGCCGGCGCCGCGCAGGGTCGCCACGACCGCGCCGGCCCGGGGCGCGGCGGCGATCTCCATCCGCAGCTCCCACTCCTTGCGCGGCTCCTCGACGACATCGAGCCGCTCGATCAGGCGCTGGGTCTGCTTGGCCTTGGCGGCCTGCTTCTCGGTGGCCTCCACCCGGGCCTTGCGGCCGATCTTGTCGTTGTCCGGGGCCTTGCGGCGGGCGTTCTTGACGCCCTTCTCCATCCAGTTGCGCTGGGTGTGCGCGCGGGTCTCCAGAGCGGCCTTGGTGTCGGCGTACTCCTCGTACTGCTCGCGCGCATGGCGCCGGGCCCGCTCGCGCTCCTCCAGGTAGGAGGTGTAGCCGCCGCCGTAGGAGTTGACCTGCTGCTGGGCCAGGTCGAGTTCGACGACGCGGGTGACCGTGCGGGTCAGGAACTCGCGGTCGTGGCTGACCAGGACGGTGCCGGCGCGCAGCCCGGTGACGAAGGACTCCAGCCGGCCGAGGCCGTCCAGGTCGAGGTCGTTGGTCGGCTCGTCGAGCAGGAAGACGTCGTAACGGGAGAGCAGCAGGGAGGCGAGCGAGGCGCGGGCGGCCTGGCCGCCGGAGAGCGTGGTCATCGGCTGGTCGAGGCCGACGGTCAGACCGAGCTGGGCGGCGGTCTCCTCTGCGCGTTCGTCGAGGTCGGCGGCGCCCAGGGAGAGCCAGCGCTCCAGCGCGGTGGCGTAGGCGTCGTCCGCGCCCGGTTTCTCCTCGACCAGCGCCTGAGTGGCGGTGTCCAGGGCGAGCTGGGCGTCGGTGACGCCGGTGCGGCGGGCGAGGAAGGCCCGTACGGTCTCACCGGGACGGCGGTCGGGTTCCTGGGGGAGATGGCCGACGGTCGCGGTGGGCGGGCTGAGGGCGAGCGTGCCCTCCTCCGGGGTGTCCAGGCCGGCCAGCAGGCGCAGCAGGGTGGACTTGCCCGCCCCGTTGGCGCCGACGAGGCCGATCACGTCTCCGGGGGCGACGACCAGGTCGAGGCCGGAGAACAGGACGCGCTCGCCGTGGCCGGCGGCGAGGTCTTTGGCGACGAGAGTTGCTGACATCAGGCCGCCGATCGTATCCGGCCCGGTCCGTCGCGGTCGCTCTAATATCCGGAGCATGGAACCCGGTCTGAAGACGCATGTCAGCGACGGCACAGCGACCGTCACCATCAGCAACACCGGCAAGCGGAACGCGATGACGGTACCGATGTGGCGGGAGCTGCCGCCGCTGCTGGAGCGGCTGGCGGGTGACCGTTCCGTCCGGTCGCTGGTGCTGACCGGTGAGGGCGGGACGTTCTGCGCGGGCGCCGACATCGGGGCGCTGCGCGAGGGGGCCGCCGAGTCGCAGGGGCTGGCGGTGGCGGCGGAGGAGGCGCTGGCGGCGTTCCCCGGGCCGACGCTGGCGGCGATACGCGGCTACTGCGTGGGCGGCGGGGCCCAGTTGGCGGCCGCCTGTGATCTGCGGTTCGCGGAGGAGGGCGCGCGGTTCGGGGTGACGCCGGCCAAGCTCGGGGTGGCCTATCCGGCGTCCGCGACCCGGCGGCTGGTGCGGCTGGTCGGGCCCGCGGCCGCCAAGTACCTGTTGTTCTCCGGGGAGTTGATCGACTGTGCGCGGGCGCTGCGTACGGGGCTGGTGGATGAGGTGCTGGCCGAGGGCGCGCTGGACAAGCGGGTGGCGGAGTTCTCTGCCGTCCTCGCGAGCCGTTCGCTGCTGACCCAGACCGCGGCGAAGGAGCTGGCCGACGGGACCTGGGACGTCCCGCCCGCCGAGGCCGAGGAGCGCGGGGCGTACTGGGCCGCGCAGGCGCGCGCGAGCGGCGACACCGCGGAGGGTGCCGCCGCCTTTCTGGAGCGCCGGGTGCCGCGCTTCACCTGGCCGGCGGGCTGAGGCCGCGGGCCAGGGGGCGGCCCGCCTCTACTCCTCGCCCGTCAGCACGAAGCGGCTGCGCCCCCGCAGCGCCGCGACGACCTCGGCCGGGGCCTTGTCCGGGGAGCCCGCGTCGTAGGGCGGCCGGGGGTCGTACTCGATGCCGAGCTGGATCGTCTGCGCCACGGTGTCCCCGGCGATCCGGCCGGCCAGCGTCAGCCCCATGTCGATACCGGCCGAGACGCCGGCGGCCGTGACGTACTTGCCGTCGAAGACCACCCGCTCCCCGGTCGGCTCGGCGCCCAGACCGGGCAGCTGGTCCAGTGCCAGCCAGTGGGAGGTCGCCCGGCGCCCCTTGAGCAGACCGGCGGCGCCCAGGAGCAGCGAACCGGTGCACACCGAGGTGGTCCAGGTGGTGTGGGCGTCCACGGCGCGGAGCCACTCGTGCAGCGGGCCGTCCGCCATGTGGGCGAGCTGCCCGGGGCCGCCCGGTACGACGACGATGTCCGGCGCGGTGACCTCGGCGAGCGTGGCGTCGGCGACCAGCCCGAGCGACCCGAGGTCGTTGCGGTACGGGCCGGTCCGCTCGCCGACGAACACGGTCTCCGCGCCCGGCAGCCGGCTGAGGGTGTCGTAGGGGCCGATGGCGTCGAGCGTGGTGAAGCTGTCGTAGAGAAGGATGGCGAGCTGCATGGTCGGTTCCTGTCGTCGGTGGATGGGGCCGGCGCGGTGGTCGTCGCGGCCGGCGTGGTTCAGGCGGTGGGTACGGGCGGGGCGGCGGGCTGGAAGCGGCGGCGGTATTCGGCCGGGGAGGCGCCCAGGACGCGGAGGAAGGCGCGGCGCATCGCCTCGGGGGTGCCGTAGCCGCAGCGGCGCGCCACCTGCTCGATGCCGTCGGTGGTGTCCTCCAGGCACCGGCGGGCGGCCTCCAGCCGCACCCGGTCGACATAGCGGCCGGGCGTCATGCCGGTCTCCTCGCGGAACGCCCGCGCGAAGTGCCGCGGGGAGAGGCTCGCGCGTGCCGCGAGGGCGTCGACGCAGAGGTCCGCCGCCGGGTTCTCGGTGATCCACTGCTGGACGTCGCGCAGCGGCCGGCGCTGGGCGGTCTGGGCGGCGAGCTGGGCGCTGAACTGGGTCTGGTTGCCCGGACGCCGGAGGAAGACGACCAGGTGCCGGGCGATGGTCAGCGCGAGGTCCCGGCCGAGGTCCTCCTCCACCAGGGCCAGCGCGAGGTCGATCCCGGCCGTCACACCGGCGGAGGTGGCCAGATCGCCGTCCCGTACGTAGATCGGCTCGGGTTCGACGCGCACCGCGGGGAAGCGTGCGGCGAGGGTGTCGCAGAGCATCCAGTGGGTCGTCGCCCGGCGGCCGTCCAGCAGCCCGGCCTCGGCCAGCAGCAGCGCGCCGCTGCACACCGAGACCTTCCGCCGGGCCCGGGGCGCGTGCGCGCGCAGCCAGTCGATCAGCCGGGGGTCGGGGGTACGGGTGCCCTGGCCGCCGGGGACCAGCAGGGTGTGCGGGGGCGCCGCGGCGGCGAGGGTGAGGTCGGGGACGAGCGTCAGCCCGCTGGTGGTGCGGACCGGCGCCCCGTCAAGGCTCGCGGTGCGAGTCCGGTAGGCGCCCGGGACGCCCTGGGCCGCGCCGCTGAAGACGTCGAGCGGTCCGCAGACGTCGAGGGCCTGCACCCCGTCGAAGAGAACCACGAGCACATCGCGCTGTTCCATGTCTTCCATCCTGGTCAGCGGCGACAACGGCCGCAATGACGGAAAACCCACCTTTCCTGCCATCAGGGCCGCGCGCGGCCCGGGGGCGGGCGCCGACCGGGCCCCTGCCCGGGACCCATACCGACGGGTCGGTACCCTGCCCGTATGACCTCTTCCAGCGCACTGCCCGAGAAGGCCGGCCGCACCTGCCACAACGTCATCAACCCCTTCCACTCCACGCACTACTTCGCGCCGGAGCTGTCCGAGGAGATGGCGAAGCTCGGCCTGGAGCACCGCAGCGCCGCGTACTTCGCCTGCCGCGCCGCGGCCATGGGCGCCGTGGGCCCCGGCACCGTCACGGCCACCTTCTACAACTTCCGGCACGACCTCATCGCCCAGCACGTCCCGCACATCTGGACGGTCACCACGCCGCAGGAGGTGCTCGACGCCCGGCTGCGCGCCGCGGACGCCACGCTGCGGCGGCTGCTCGGCCCCGAGGCCGTGGAGTCGGCGGAGATGGCGGAGGCGGCGAAGCTGGCGCTGCAGGCCGCCGAGGCCTGCACCCGCCGGGCCCGGCCGCTGTACGCCGCCCACGCCGACCTGCCGGTGCCGCAGGCCCCGCACCTGGCCTACTGGCACGCCGCGACGCTGCTGCGCGAACACCGCGGTGACGGCCACCTGATAGCCCTGCTGGACGCCGAACTGGACGGGCTGGAGGCGCTGGTCACTCACACGGCCAGCGGCCGGGGCATGAGCCCCAAGGGCGTCCTGGCGACCCGCGGCTGGTCGGAGGAGGACTGGCAGGACGCGCAGGAGCGGCTGCGGTCCCGGGGGCTTCTGGACTCCGAGGGCGAGCTGACCGAGGCCGGAATCCTGCTGCGCAAGGAGCTGGAGCGGAGGACCGACCGGCTGGACCGGGCGCCGTACGAGCACTTGGGCGCCGAGGGTGTGGCCCGGCTCACCGAGCTGGCGACCGGTTTCACCACCACCGTCATGGAGGCCGGGGCGTTCCCCGCGGCGCTGTTCGGCAAGTGATCAGGAGCGTTTCGGTGCGTTCCGGTACGTAAGGCTCCCTCAGGGGCGAGGCGCCCGCGGCCGCCGGGTGTGCGCGCCGTCGCGCACCCCGGCGCGCCACGGGTGTCCGCCGGTCCTCTCCCGGCTTCCGGGCGGCCACGGTGACTCACAGACACCCCGGCGGCTGGGCGGTGCGACAGTCCGGCCCGCCACCCGGCACAATGCAGGCTCACGCAAGCGCTGGAAGGCGGGTCTGGATCAACGTGACGGCATCCACTGAGCCCATCGGGGCCCTCGGGTCCATCGAAGCGAGGATCGCCGGGGAGCTCGGCGTCAAGGAGCGGCAGGTGAAGGCCGCGGTCGAACTGCTCGACGGCGGCTCGACCGTCCCGTTCATCGCGCGCTACCGCAAGGAAGCCACCGAGACGCTCGACGACGCACAGCTGCGCTCCCTGGAGGAACGGCTGCGCTATCTGCGGGAGCTGGAGGAGCGGCGGACGGCGATCCTGGAGTCCGTACGGTCCCAGGGCAAGCTGGACGACGCCCTGGAGGCGCAGATCCGCGGCGCCGAGTCCAAGGCGCGGCTGGAGGACATCTACCTCCCGTTCAAGCCCAAGCGGCGCACCAAGGCGCAGATCGCGCGGGAGGCGGGCCTGGAGCCGCTCGCCGACGGGCTGCTGAGCGACCCGTCGGTGGAACCGGCAGCGGCGGCCGCGGCGTTCGTGGACGACGCCAAGGGGGTCGCCGATCCGGCCGCCGCCCTGGAGGGCGCGCGGGCCATCCTGACCGAGCGGTTCGGCGAGGACGCCGACCTGATCGGTGAGCTGCGCGAGCGGATGTGGTCGCGCGGGCGGGTCGCGGCGAAGGTGCGCGAGGGCAAGGAGGAGGCCGGCGCGAAGTTCGCCGACTACTTCGACTTCGCCGAGCCGTTCACCGAGCTTCCCTCGCACCGGGTGCTGGCGATGCTCCGTGGTGAGAAGGAGGAGATCCTCGACCTCACCCTGGAGCCGGAGGACCCGTCGTCGGCCACCGAGGGGCCCAGCTCCTACGAGCAGTCCATCGCGCACCGCTTCGGCATCGCCGACCGGGGCCGGCCGGGCGACAAGTGGCTGCGGGACACCGTCCGTTGGTCCTGGCGCACCCGGGTCCTGGTACACCTCGGCATCGATCTGCGGCTGCGGCTGCGGCAGGCCGCCGAGGACGAGGCGGTGCGGGTCTTCGCCTCGAACCTGCGCGATCTGCTGCTGGCGGCGCCCGCCGGTACGCGCGCCACGATGGGCCTGGACCCCGGTTTCCGTACGGGCGTGAAGGTCGCCGTGGTGGACGCGACCGGCAAGGTGGCCGCCACGGAGACCATCTACCCCCATGTGCCGCAGCAGAAGTGGGACGCCTCCCTGGCCACGCTGGCGAAGCTGGCCCGCGCGCACGACGTCGAGCTGATCGCGATCGGCAACGGCACCGCCTCCCGCGAGACCGACAAGCTGGCGGCCGATCTCATCGCCGCCCAGCCGGAGCTGAAGCTGACGAAGGTGATGGTGTCCGAGGCCGGTGCCTCGGTGTACTCCGCCTCCGCGTTCGCCTCGCAGGAGCTGCCGGACCTGGATGTGTCGCTGCGCGGCGCGGTGTCCATCGCCCGCCGTCTCCAGGACCCGCTGGCCGAGCTGGTCAAGATCGACCCGAAGTCGATCGGCGTCGGCCAGTATCAGCACGACCTCTCCGAGGTGAAGCTGTCGCGCTCCCTGGACGCGGTGGTCGAGGACTGTGTGAACGGTGTCGGGGTGGACGTCAACACCGCGTCAGCGCCGCTGCTTTCGCGGGTCTCGGGCATCGGCTCCGGTCTCGCCGAGAACATCGTGGCGCACCGGGACGGCAACGGCCCGTTCCGCTCCCGCAAAGCCCTCAAGGACGTGGCGCGGCTCGGCCCGAAGGCGTACGAGCAGTGTGCGGGCTTCCTGCGCATCCGGGGCGGCGACGATCCGCTGGACGCCTCCAGCGTGCACCCCGAGGCGTACCCGGTGGTGCGCCGGATGGTGAAGTCGGCCGGTTCCGAGGTCGGTTCGCTGATCGGCAACACCTCGGTGCTGCGCACCCTGAAGGCCGCGGACTTCGTCGACGACTCCTTCGGTCTGCCGACGGTGAGCGACATCCTCCAGGAGCTGGAGAAGCCGGGCCGCGACCCGCGTCCGGTCTTCAAGACGGCGACCTTCAAGGAGGGCGTGGAGAAGATCGGCGACCTCCAGCCGGGGATGCTCCTGGAGGGGGTGGTGACCAATGTCGCCGCCTTCGGGGCGTTCGTGGACGTCGGCGTCCACCAGGACGGTCTGGTGCATGTCTCCGCGATGTCGAAGACCTTCGTGAAGGACCCGCGGGACGTGGTCAAGCCCGGCGACATCGTGCGGGTCAAGGTGCTCGATGTCGACATTCCCCGCAAGCGGATCTCGCTGACGCTGCGTCTGGACGACGAGCACGGCAAGGGCGCCGCGGCGGGCGGCAGCGAGCGGCGCGGTGGCGGCGAGCGCCGGGGCGGCAATGGCGGCGGCTCGCGTGAGGGCGGCCGGGGCGGCAACGGCGGCGGAGCGCGCGAGGGCGGCCGGGGCGGCGCGCCGCGGCAGCGGCAGGGCGACGGCGGACCGCGCGGCGGTGACCGCCGGGGCGGCCGCTCCGCCGGACCGGCCAACGACGCGATGGCGGACGCCCTGCGGCGGGCCGGGCTCCTGGGCAACGACCGCTGAGGCGGCTGCCGGTGTCCGGCGGCGGGCCGGTTCCCGCCGCCGGACACCGGGCCTCCCCCGCCTCGTTCCGCCTCCCGCCATGATCCGTTGTCAGTGCCTCCTGATACGAAAGGGGGCAGCTGAGAACGGGGGCGGGACATGGCGTACGACACGAGGGCGGCTGAGCTGGGGCCGGTGTTCGATCCGGCCGGCCGGCGGGCGCTGGAGCGCCGGGAGCCGGCGGCACCGGAGGTGGTGGCCGAGGCGCGGCGCCTGAAAGAGGCCGCGCTGCTGGACTTCGGGCTGACGGAATCCGTGGTGGCGTCCTGGATCTACGCCAAGTGCCACCACCAGATCCCGACGACGGCCGTGCCGACCGCGGCCGTGGTGGCCTCCGGGGACGGCAGCTGTCCGCTGCTCTACAACCCCGGCTTCTTCGTCCGGCTGGGCCTGGAGGGCGTGAAGTTCGTCCTCTTCCACGAGGCCCGGCATCTGGTGCACCGGCATCTGTTCGCCGATCCCGAGCTGCGCGCCGACCCGGTCTTCACCCTCGCCGCCGAGGTCGCCATCAACCATGTCGCTCTGGTCCGGCTCGGCCGCAAGGAGCTGCCACAGCTCGACGGCCGGCCCACGGGGGTCGACCCGCGCGAGGTCCACCGGGACTACACCGCCGATCTGACGGACCAGGGCCTCGAACCGCTCGGATACGACGCCTTCGTCGAGACCGACATGACCGTGTTCTCCGAGCTCAAGCGCATGCGGGAGCCTCCCGTCCCCGAGGTGTCCTGTGTGCATCTCACGGACCCGGAGACGGTGGAAGGCGATCAGCCGGCCCTCGACGAGACGGTGTCCTCCGCGCTGGTCAACACCCTGCTCGCGGCCCGGCGCGGACACCCGGGCGCGGAGCGGGAGTTGCTCGACCTGATGGACCGTACGGACGGCACCTCGGAGCACGCGAGCCGGGTGTGGGGGCGGCTGGGCGTGGGGGCGCTGCGCGGCGAGACCCCGCGGACGGGGAAGGTCGACTGGTGGCAGCGCTGGCTGGTCGACGTCCTCGCCTCCACGCTGCGGGAGGGCGAGCGGCTGGTCTATCCGAAGAAGCGCGGCGCCCTGCTGGCGGCGCTGGGCCACGATCCGTTGCTGTCGCGGCGCGGCCCGGTGCGGGAGAAGAACCTCGTGATCGCCTATGACACCTCGGGGTCGATGCCCGACTCCGTGGTCACCTGGCTGACGGAGCTGGTGGGCTCGATCGACGGGGTGACCGCCCACTGGCTGTCGTTCGACGGGGTGGTGATGCCGTTCCGCCCCGGCGAGAGGGTGTACGGCGGCGGGGGCACGAGTTTCCAGGCGGTGGCCGACTACGTCGAGGGCCGCACGACGGTCGATGGCCGCGCCTTCGAGGAGATACCGGACGCCGTGGTGATGCTCACCGACGGCTACGCCCCGCACATCACCCCCGCCGAGCCGGACAAATGGATCTGGCTGATCACGGCGGGCGGCAACGACTGGCCCGACCACCACACCCCGCCGATGGCCTGCCACCGTGTGACGACAGGAGACCGATGAGCACGACCACGCCGACCGCGACACCCCTGGCGGCCGCGGCGACCGCGCAGACCCCGCCCCGCCCCGCGGGGTGGCGGCCCAGCGCCACCTACCCCGAGCCCCCGGAGGGCTGGACGGGTGTCTCCCGGCTGGAGTCGTTCATCGACGCGATGATCGACATGGGCCAGACGGGCCAGATCTTCGGCGAGCACGGCATCGGCAAGACGGCCACCTTCTTCTCCCATCTGCCCCGGGCGTACCCGGATGCCGAGCTGGTCTTCGTGCCGGCCGCGAATCTCACCCCGGACGACCTGCTCGCCAACGCGCCGGTGCGCGACGCCGCCACCGGCGAACTCGTCCTGCGGCAGCTGGTGATGAGCCAGCTGCGGCCGGGGAAGCCGTTCGTGCTGCTGATCGACGACTCGCTGCAGGCGGGTGCCACGATCCAGTCGCAGCTGATGCAGATCGCCTGCAACTGGACCCTGGGCGAGTACGACCTGCGGGAGCTGGGCTGCATCGGCGTCTTCCTGACGGACAACGAGTCGCTCGCGGAGACGGCGGCCCGGCGCAGCGACCTGGCCGTCCTGGACCGCATGGTGACGATCCGGATCACCGCCAACGACACGTCCTGGCGGCAGCAGCTCGCGGCAAAGTACCGCGACTGGAACCTGCGCGAGGTCTTCACGCTCTGGGCCGCCCTCCCCCCGGCCCTGCGGGAGCTGCTCGCCCCGCGCACCCTCGACCACATCCTGGCCAACGCCCGGGAGGGCTTCCCGCTGCGCTGGGGGCTGCCGCTGGTCAACGGCGAGCGGCTGCGGCTGGCCGAGCCGAAGGGCGACGGCCGGCCGGGCCGGGACCGTACGACCGAGGTGCTGGACCGCATCGCCGCGGCGGTGGGCGCCGCCAACCCCGCCACGATCCCCGATCCGGTACGGGCCGTGGTGCGCGCGGCGCTGCGTAACCGCTGGTCGGTGCTGCTCCAGGGGCCGCCCGGGTGCGGCAAGACGGAGCTGGTCCGCGAGACCGTCCGCGAGGGGCTCGACGGGCGCGAGCCGCTGTACTTCTCGATGCCGGTGACCAACGTCGAAGACCTCTGCGCACCGATCCCCACCGCCGACGGGTCGCTGGACAACCTGCTGGCCGCGCCGTTCACGGGCCCTAAGCCGAAGGCGATCGTCTGGGACGAGTACAACCGCCCCAAGGACAAGGCGGCGTTCGCCAAGCTGATGGAGATCACTCAGGAGTGGTCCCTGGCCGGGCGCCCGATCGAGAATCTGCGGGCGCAGGTCGCGGTGCAGAATCCCCCGTACCACCTCGGCCGCAAGCTCCTGGTCGCCCGGAACAACATCGCGCAGGCGACCCGCTTCACCGCCTCGCTGGCCCTCGAACCACGGGACATCCCGGCGAACGAGTGGCTGATCGCGAAGTACGGTGCCGTCGCCGAGACGGTCCTGGAGTGGTGGAAGCACGACATCGACGAGGACGGCCGGGCCTGGATCACCAAGCGCACCATCGAGCGGCTGATCAAACTCCACCAGCGCGGGCTGCCGCTGGAGATGGGCACGGTCTATCTCGGTGACGGCGAGTACGCGCCGGTATCGCTGACCGCCCTCCTCGACCGGCTCAGCAACCGTCCGGTCACCGGCCTCCGGGAGCTGGCCCAGGAGGCCGACGCCTGGGAGGCCCGGCTGCGGGCGGCGGCGCAGGCGTCGAGCGAGGGCTCGAACGACAGCGATCTGGTCCACCAGGTGCTGGCCAACGCGGAGTTGTCGCAACTGAAGCAGCATCAGGAGGTGGTGGCGCGGCTGGTGGCACTGCTTCCGCCGAAGCTGCGTTCCACCTATCTGGTAGGGGCGTCGAACGAGGCCCAGCGCTTCTGGATCGAGGTCTTCGCGCTGATACCCCGCCGCTGAGACGGCGGGCGCGGCAGCCGGCGGTGCGGACCGCCGGCCGCCGGCACCGAATTGCGTGGACGGGGCCGGCGGGCTCGGTTAACCTGCCCGCATGTCCAGCCCCGAGGCATCAAGACGCTAGCCACCGGCCCTCCGGTGGCTCCTCGCGCCGGCTCGCGGTCGCGCCGTGTCCTTCTCACCCACGCGCACCGCCCGGCACTTCTCCCTGCCACCGGATCGCCGTAGTACGGGCTCTTCTCTCACCTGACGCCGCGTCATTTCCCTGACGCGCCAGGTTCTTTCGCGCGGTGGCCCCGCGTGCCCGGCCGGACGGTCGCTCCCCGCACCCCGTCACGGGTACCGCTGCGCCCGCCGTCGCGCCCTGCCGATCCCCTGTGGTTGCGGAGTGTTGCTGTGCCCCTCGTCCTCTATCTGCTCGGCCTTGCGGTCTTCGCCCAGGGCACCTCGGAGTTCATGCTGTCCGGCCTCCTTCCGGACATCGCCCGTGAGCTGCGGATCTCGCTGTCCGCCGCGGGAGCGCTGACCTCGGCATTCGCCGTGGGAATGGTGATCGGCGCACCACTACTGGCTCTGCTGGGCCTGCGGTGGTCCCGGCGCCGAACGCTGCTGGCCTTCCTGGTCACCTTCCTGTTCGTCCATATCCTCGGCGCCCTCACCCCCAGCTACGGGGTCCTGCTGGCCACCCGGTTCGTCGCGGCGCTGGCCAACGCCGGGTTCCTGGCGGTGGCGCTGGCGACCGCGGCCTCGATGGCCGCCCCCGGAGCCAAGGGACGCGCCACCTCCGTGCTGCTCGCGGGCACCACCATGGCGTGTGTGGCCGGGGTGCCCGCCGGTGCGCTGCTCGGTGAGCTCTGGGGCTGGCGCTCGGCGTTCTGGGCGGTGGCGCTGCTGTCCGTGCCCGCCGTCCTCGCGGTCCTGTGGTCGGTCCCGGCCGACCCCGTCCCGCGGTCCGCCGCCGGCCGTCCCCGGGCGCGCGCGGAGCTGCGCACCCTGCGCAGCCCCCGGCTGGTGCTGTTCCTGCTCCTCGGCGCCCTGGTGAACGGCGCGACGTTCTGCGCCCTCACCTACCTCGCCCCGCTGGCCACCGAGGTCGCCGGATTCGGCGCCGGGTGGGTGCCCGCTCTGCTGGCGCTCTTCGGCCTGGGTGCGTTCGCCGGGGTGAGCGTGGCCGGCCGCCTGGCCGATGCCCGGCCGGTCCGGCTCCTGGCGGTCGGCGGCCCGACCCTGCTCGCCTGCTGGACCGTGAGTGCGCTCGCCGCCGGGAGTCCCGTGGCCGTGCCGGTGCTCCTCTTCGTCCAGGGGGCACTGTCGTTCGCCGTCGGCGCCACCCTCGTCTCGCAGATCCTCTACGCGGCGAGCGGGGCACCGGTCCTGGGCGGCGGGTTCGCCACGGCGGCACTCAACGTGGGCGCGGCGCTCGGCCCCTGGTGCGGCGGCGCGGCGCTCACCGCGGGGCTCGGCCACCGCTCGCCGCTGTGGACGAGCGCCCTGCTGACGGCGCTCGCCCTGATCCTCGGCGGGCTGGCTCATGTGACGTCCCGCCGGGGCGGAGCGGCGGGGACCCACCTCCCCGCAGGCGGACACGACAGCGGGGAGGCGGTCCCCACGCGGTGATCATGCCGACCGGGGTGGCCGGAGAGGCCCGGGCGCGGCAGCGGACCGGCTCACCCCGTCCCCGCGTACCCCCGAATCCGCTCCAGCTCCACAGCCACATCCGTGAGCGTGGCGCAGTCCGGGACCGGCGGGAGGTCAGGGCCGGACAGCCCGTGACCGGGTGGGCGGCTCGGGTCCTCCAGGGCGTCGGCCATCGCCGACAGCGCCTGGCACAGCCCCTCGGCCTCGGCCCTGGCCGGCCGGTGCGCGCCGTGGTCGAGGCGTACCGCACAGGCGGTCGCGGCGTCGACGATGCGTTCGGCGGCGGTGATCACGGTGAGCCAGTCGGGGTTGCGGTCGCGGGCGGCGAGGAGTTCGGCCGCGGCGGTCTCCGCCGCCGCCCTGGCCTCCCCCAGCGCCCGGTAGGCGGCGCGGCGCAGCGCCAGCCGCCGGGTGGGGTCCGCGCCCGGTTCCGCCTCCAGGACGTGCCGCAGGAACTGCTCGGTGCTGCGCAGCGCCGCGGTGACGCGGTGCCCGACCCGGCGGCGCGGGTCGGCGAGCCGTGGCAGATGTCCGACGACGAGGACGATGCCGCAGGCGATCGAGGTGTCCACGATCCGTTCGCCGGCGGCCTGCGGGTCGCCGCTGACATGCACGAACGACAGCACCATGAGGGTGATCGCGACGGTCTGCAGGGCGAAGTGGCGGGTGGCGAACGGCAGCAGCGCCCCGCCCGCGCCCGCCATCAGCGCCGGCCACCAGGAACCGGTCAGCAGCAGCCCCGCCCCGGCGAAGACCAGCACGCCCGCGACGGTCCCGGCGAAGCGGTTGACCGTACGGGAGAAGAGCGGGCCCAGGTCCGGCTTGACGAGGAAGGTGACGGTCGCCGGGAGCCAGTACCAGTGGTCGGCGCGGAGCAGCAGGGCCACGGCGGCGCTCGCGGCGATGCACACGGCGACCCGCAGGCCGTAGTCCCGCCCGGCCGGCCCGAACAGCCCGCGGCCGCGCCGGGTCCGCCCGCCGACGGCTGCCAGCGCCCGCCGGATCACGGCCACCGGCCGGGGCACCCAGCCGGGATGGTCCGTGGACGGTACCGGCTCCGTCTCCGGCTCGCGCCGGGCGAAGGCGACCGCGGCGTCGAGCAGGGCCTGGTCGAAGGCGCCGCGCGCGGGCGTGCTGGTCTCCGGGGCCGACAGCCGGCCCGGCGGGCGCCCGGTGCGCAGCGCGTCGGCGAACCTGCGGGGGCTCTCCGCCACCCGGGACGGCACCGGGCGGGCCTCCCACAGCAGTGCCACGCTGGCCTCGCACAGCGCGGTGGCCGCGGCGAACCGCTCGGTGAGCAGCAGCTCTTCCGTACGGGCGGACCGGCGCAGCAGCCGGCTGGTGAGGCGGCGCAGCCGGAGGGCCTCGTCGGCGCGGTCCAGGGCGGCGGTGAGCCGGCGCCGGGCGGCCTCGGCACCGGGTCCACCGACCGCGGCCAGGGCGTCGGCGAGCGCGTCGAAGACCGTGGCGACCGCGGCCCGCTCGCCGCTGAGCGCCCCGCCCGCCGGCCGGGGCGAGCGCAGCACCAGCCGCAGCAGAAGCAGCCACAGGCAGCCGGCGAGGACGTAGAGGGCCTTCGCCCAGGGCGCGCCGGGCAGCGGCATCCCGGCGCCCAGGATGGTGGCGGCCAGCATCTGCATCCCGGCGTTGGAGCGCACCGGCCCGGCCACACTGCCCGCGCCGGAGACGAACGCGACGGCGAACAGCGCGGGAACCAGCCACCAGCCCGCGTCGGCCGCCCGCAGCGAGGCGCCGATGAGCATGCCGAACGCCGAGGCGAGGGCGGGCAGGCCGATGTGGACGATGCCGGTGCGCCGGGTGCCGGGGCGGTCGTTGACCCCGGCCAGCATCGAGCCGAGTCCGGCCAGGACGCCGGGCGCCGGGTGGCCGGTCGCCAGGCCCGCGCCCAGCAGCGGTCCGGCGCACAACGCACCGCGGGCAACGGCCGCCCAGGGGACGGGCAGCCGTTGCCAGCGGAAGGGATGGGCCAGCCAGGCGGGCACGGCGCGCGGCGCGCGGAGCATGAGCCTCCTCAGACGACGGCTTACGGACAACGGCAAGATCCGAGGGGCGACATCGGCCGACGGTGCTGATTCCAGCCTAAGGGCCGCAGGAGGCCGCACCACGGCCCCGGGGTTACCGCAAGATCACGAACGGATGGCGGGCGGTCGCGGCGGCTGTCCACCGGACGCGCCCCGGGGCTTTTCCGCGCCCGCCCCACCGGTTAGCGTCCCGACATGACGCGCAACACGGATGGCCTGGACATACGGGTGGTCGGCGGTGGGGTGATCGGCCTGACCTCGGCGATCGCGCTGGCCGAGGACGGGCACCGGGTGCGGGTGCTGAGCCGGGAGGCGGCCGGCGCGACGACCTCGGCGGTGGCGGGCGGGCTGTGCTGGCCGTACCGCATCCAGCCGTACGAGCGGGCGGTGGCATGGTCGGTGCGCTCCCTCCGGGTGCTCACGGCGCTCGCCCACCGGCCGGAGGAGACCGGCGCCCGGATGGTGACGGGCACGATGACGGACAACACGACGGACGACGGAGCGGGCGCCCCGGAGGACGCGCGCGACGGCGCCGAGGACGGCCTGGCCGCCTGGTACGACGCGGTGCCCGGACTGCGGCGGGCGCGGGCCGGGGAACTCCCCGGGGGCTGCGCCTCGGGGTGGCGGGCCCGGGTTCCCCTGGTGGACATGCCCGCCCATCTCCGCTATCTGGCGCGGCGGTTGACGGCGGCGGGCGGGACCGTGGAGCGGCGCGAGGTCGGCTCGCTGGAGGAGGCCGGGGCGGGCGCGGACATGGTCGTGAACTGCTCGGGCCTGGGCGCGCGCACGCTCGTCCCCGACCTGGACGTCCATCCGGTCCAGGGGCAGTTGGTGATCGTGGAGAACCCCGGCATCGAGGAGTGGTACGTGGCCGCCGGCACGGGCGCGACGGACACCAGCTATCTGCTGCCGCAGCCGTACGGCCTGGTGGTCGGCGGCACCGCGCGGGAGAACGCCTGGTCCCGGGAGCCCGATCCGGCGGTGGCGGAGGCCATCGTGGCGCGTGCCGCCCGGTGCTTCCCTGAGCTGGCCCGGGTCCGCGTCCTGGCGCACAAGGTGGGGCTGCGCCCGGCCCGCCCGGCGGTGCGGCTGGCGGCGGAGCGGCTGCCGGGCGGTGTGCCGTGCCTCCACAACTACGGGCACGGCGGTGCGGGGGTGACCGTGTCGTGGGGGTGCGCGGACGAGGTGCTGCGCATGGTGCGGGAGGTCCAGGAGGGCCGCTGACCGGGCTCCGGTGCGCGCGGTGTGGCCTCCGTGGCCGCGGATGTGGCCGCCGGTCCGTATCTCCGTCCGCTCCCGGCCGTTCCCCCGGTGGTCCTCTCTTGCGTCCACCGGGGGAAATGCGCCGATGCCGAGCCGGAAATACCCGCCGCCCGTCGCCACGGCGGGCGAACAGGCGGAATTTTTTCCTCCGGAGTGCGCATCCATTCGCCCGTCTCATGCGTCTCATGAGCAAGCGCCATTCCTATATGGCCGCACTGCAGGGATATTTGGAGTATCCATTTTGAAAAACGGCATTAAGGGCATTCGTCGCGTATCCGCGGTGGCTGTTGCCGCGGGAGCCGTCCTGACGGCCGGGGTGTTCACCGCTCCGGCGCAGGCCGCCACGCTCAAGACCCCCACGATCGCCGCCAAGGGCGGCTTCGTGATGAACAACGGCACGGGCAAGTCCCTCTTCACCAAGGCCGCGGACACCCGTCGCTCCACCGGGTCCACGACCAAGATCATGACGGCCCGGGTGGTGCTGGCCCAGCCGAACCTCGACCTTGATTCCAAGGTGACGGTCCAGAAGGCGTACAGCGACTACATCGTCGACAACGACTGGGCCTCCTCGGCCCGACTGATCGTCGGCGACAAGGTCACCGTCCGCCAGCTGCTGTACGGGCTGATGCTCCCGTCCGGCTGCGACGCGGCGTACGCGCTGGCCGACAAGTTCGGCAGCGGTTCCACCCGGGCCGCGCGGGTCCAGTCGTTCATCGGCAAGATGAACTCCACGGCCAAGTCGCTCGGCCTGAAGAACACGCACTTCGACTCGTTCGACGGCATCGGAAAGGGCGCGAACTACTCGACTCCGCGCGACCTGACCAAGCTCGCCTCGAACGCGATGAAGTACTCCACGTTCCGTACGGTCGTGAAGACGAAGTCGACGAAGCAGAAGGTCACGACGAAGAGTGGCGGCTACCGCTACATGTCGTGGACCAACACCAACGCGCTGCTCGGCAGCTACTCGGGCACCCTCGGCGTCAAGACGGGCTCCGGCCCGGAGGCCAAGTACTGCCTGGTCTTCGCCGCCACCCGGGGCGGCAAGACGGTCATCGGCACGGTTCTCGCCTCCTCTTCGGTGGAGAACCGCACCTCTGACGCGAAGAAGCTGATGGACTACAGCTTCAAGAAGTAACCCGGTCCGGGACGGACAGGGGGCCTGCTCGCGGCCGGAAAGCCACGGGCAGGCCCCTTCGTCATCGCGTCGCCGGCACCTCACCGGGTCCGCGCGACACCGCGCCGCGAGCCGGCCTAACCGCCGCTCTTGACTCCCGCGCCGCTGTCCTCGCCGGTGCCGTCGCCGTCACCGTCCTCGCTGCCGTTGCCGTTGCCGCCGGGTCCGATCTGGATCTCGAAGTCACCGTCGTACTGCTCATGGCCCGCGATCACGGCCAGCTCGACGGCCTCCACACCGATCTGACCGCGCACGATCAGCGGGTCGCTGCGCAGATCACGCATCAGCGCCCAGCACATCGCGATCATCACGACCATGAACGGCACCGCGACCAGAATCGTCAGATTCTGCAGCCCCGTCAGGGCATCGCCCGAACCACCGCCGATCAACAGCATGATCGCGGCGACCGCGCCGGTCACCACACCCCAGAAGATCACCACGAGCCGGGTCGGCTCGAAGGTCCCCTTCTGCGAGAGGGTGCCCATGACGATGGACGCCGCGTCGGCACCGGACACGAAGAAGATGCCGACCAGGACCATGACCAGAATGCTCATGACCGTGGCGAGCGGGTACTGGTGCAGCACGTCGAAGAGCTGGCCTTCGGGGGTGCCCGACCCGCTGAGCTTCTTGTCCTGCTGGAGCTTCATGGCCGAGCCGCCGAAGACCGCGAACCACGCCAGGCTGACCACGCTCGGTACGAGGATGACGCCGCCGATGAACTGGCGGATCGTCCGGCCCCGGCTGATCCGGGCGATGAACATGCCCACGAAGGGCGTCCAGGAGATCCACCACGCCCAGTAGAAGACCGTCCAGCTGCGCAGCCAGCCGCCCACGTCGTCACCGCTGGCGGCCTCCGTGCGGCCCGCCAGCTGCGGCAGTTCGCCGATGAACGAGCCGAGCGAGGTCGGCAGCAGGTTCAGGATGAGGATCGTCGGCCCCACCACGAACACGAAGACCGCCAGGATCACCGCCAGCACCATGTTGATGTTGGACAGCATCTGGACGCCCTTGGCGATACCGGAGACCGCGGACAGGATGAAGGCGATGGTCAGCACCGTGATCACGCCGACCAGCAGGGTGGTGCTGACGCTGTCCATCCAGCCGAGCACCTTGATGCCGCTGCCGATCTGCAGCGCACCGAGCCCCAGCGAGGCCGCGGAGCCGAAGAGGGTGGCGAAGATGGCCAGGATGTCGATCACCCTGCCGCCCCAGCCGTTCGCGCGCCGCGTACCGATCAGTGGCGTGAACACCGCGCTTATCGTCTGCCGCCTCCCCCGCCGGAAGCAGCTGTAAGCGATGGCCAGACCGACGACCGCGTAGATCGCCCAGGGGTGCAGCGTCCAGTGGAACATCGTGGTGGCCATCGCGGTGTCCATCGCCTGGGCGGCGTCCTGGGGATCGGTGCCCGGCGGTGGTGTCGTGAAGTGCCCCAGCGGCTCACTGACGCCGTAGAACATCAAACCGATGCCCATGCCCGCGCTGAACATCATCGCGATCCATGACACGGTGCGGAATTCGGGCCCCTCGTCCTCCTTGCCGAGGGTGATCCGGCCGTACTTGCTCACGGCCAGCCAGATCGCGAAGATCACAAATCCGGAGGCGGAGAGGACGAACGCCCAGCCGCCGTTGTCGATCACCCAGTTCAGCATCGAGGTCGATGCGCTCTTGAGGGATTCGGTGGAGGACGCTCCCCAGGCGATGAAGGCGAGGGTGAGCAGCGAGGTGACCCCGAAGACCACTCGGTCGGTTTGCGGGGGTCCGTGGTGCTCCGGTCCTTCGGGGAGAACCGTCACGGCGGGCGTGCCACCCCCGTCTCCAGCTTCTCTGACTGTGTCCGACACGTGTCAACCTTTCAATGGGCCATATTTTCTTACCCGTTACCCCCTACCACACGACGGCAGACGTTGAGGGGCGTCGCGACCGTAAGGTGATAACCGGCCCTCCGGTCCAACAGCAGCGGAACGAGCTTCCGCAGCGGTTGGCGCAGCGGCACGACGACGCCGTCACCATCGCGGCGCCACACCACTCCGTGCCTCACCAGTGCTTCTCTGACCTGCGCAAACTGTCTCTCTTCGAGACGGTAGGCGCAAGGAGGATCGGACAGTATCCGGTCTTCGGTGGCCGGTTCGTTATCCGCGCCGCCGAGATACACCGGGCCGCGATCGGTGTATCCGGCGAGCCGGGCGGCGGTGGTGGCCGCCTCGATCCGTGACCGGTGCCGGCCGGCGAAGGTGAAGGCGCCGTCGAGGGCCGCCAGCTGGGAGTTCACCCGGCGCAGGTTGTTGAGCGCGGGGTCGGCTTTCTCGGCCTCGGTGAGCGCGTCGACCCGGGTCTCGACGAGCAGGCCGACCGAGCCCTTGACGCCCGCGGTGTTGCGCAGAATCCGCTCCTGGCCGTCGCCCGCGACCTGCTTGACCGGATCGCCGGTCTCCGGGTCGGTCCAGATGCCGTAGACCCCGGTGGAGAAGCCGGCTCGCTGGACGGCGGGCCGCACGAAGTCCTGGGAGAGCGCGGCCGCTTCGCGGTGCACCCCGTCCGCGGTGTTGAGGTTGCGCGGCCACAGCGACAGCACGTCCTTCATGTAGTACGGCACCGTGGGCCCGTACTCGTGCAGGTCGTAGACGGTGTCGGGGCGGTAGTCGCGGAGGACCGTGGCCATCGCGCGGCCCTCGGCGGTCCGGAGGGCGAGGTGGTCGCGGTTGATGTCCGTACCGTCGGCGTTACCGCGGGTGTCCGCGGCCCGGCCGTCGGGGTTGGCGGTCGGCACGACCAGCACGCTGGTGTGGGCCAGGAACCGCCGGGTCGCGGCGTCCTTGGCGTAGGCGAGATCGCGGACGGTGGTCAGACAGGCCTCGCGCCCTGAGGGCTCGTCCCCGTGCTGTGAGCAGATCAGCAGGACGGAGTTGCCGCGGCGGACCTCCGCCGGGCGTTCCGGGGCGGGGGCGCCGATCCGGACGAGCTGGAGCGGGCGGCCCTCTCCGGTGGTGCCGATCCGGTCGATCCGTACGCGCACCGAGCCCCGGTCGACGGCCCTGAGGAAGTCCTGTTCCTCGGCCTGACCGGTCCAGCGGGCGCCGTGGCTGGTCTCGAATCCCGTACGGGGTGCCGGGGTCGCGGTGGCGGGGGCGGGCGGTGGGGTCGCGCTGAGGGTGGCCGTCAGCCCGATGGCCAGCGGCCCGGCGGCGAGGCGGCGGGGGATCACGAGGGGGAGCCTCCCTTGGGTGAGCGGTGGAGGTTGGGGTGGGGCCGGTCCGTACCGGTGGGGCCGCCCGCGGTGGGGCGGCCCCGGTGGTCATCCGGCCGGCAGCCGGCTGATGGCGGGCGGCGGGGCGACACCGTCCAGCGGTGCCGCACGGTCCGGGTGGCCGGCGGTGCCCGCGGTGGCGCGGGCGAAGGCCGGTGCGCCGCCGGTCAGCGGCAGTGCGGCGGAGGTGCGGGACAGGTCGAGGGTGAGCCGCGGGGTGGACGCGGGCGGGTCGATCAGACCGGCGTCGGTGCCGGCCACGATGAGCGCGAGCCGGTGCCCGGCGGGCACGACATGATCGCTGGCGGCCAGGTCCAGGGTGAGGGTGTAGGGCTTGCCGGGGGTGAGCGGGCGGCCCTTGTGGGGGTCGGCGTAGTTGCCGAGGTCGGCCCAGCCGCGGCTGACGACGGTGTGGGCGACCTTCCGGGTGTCGGCGGCGGTCTCCTTGAAGCAGCCGGTGTCGCCGGCGTTTCCGGCGCCCCAGCAGGTGCGCCGGTCGAGGGTGGTGACGCCCTCGCCGTCGGCCGCGTAGTCGCGGATGGTGTCGGGACCGAGGTCGGCCAGGACGGCCGAGACATGGGCGGTCGAGGTGCTCGGGGTGACGGTCACGGTCACCGTGCCGGAGCCGGACAGCCGCAGCGGTGCGCGCAGCGGCCCGGTGCGGAACCCGGCCTTGGCGGCTGTCGGGGCGTCGACGGCCGCCGCCCAGTCGGCCTCGCTCAGCTTCGGGTCGTCGGTGAACGTCTCGGTCGCGCCCGGTGGCGCCTTACGGGTCCCCAGCACGCCGACACCGGGTGCGGTGCCGCCGCGGGGCCGCAGCGTGGTGGGCACGGTTCCGGGAGCGGGCCACCGCGGATCGGTGGCCCACCTGCCGGGTGAGCGCTCGATATCGGCCATCGGCGTGCGCTCGATGCCGTTGTCGTAGCCCAGCAGATAGTGGTCGAACCAGTGGTGCAGGGTCTTGACCCAGGCGCCCCGCCGGTAGTCGAAGGGGTCGACATGCCCGGTCTGGGAGAGCCAGATCTTGCGCTCGACGCCGTGCCGGGCGAGCGCGTCCCACCACTGCCCGGCGTGCCGGGTCCGGACGTTGAGGTCCTGCATGCCGTGCACCATGAGCACGCTGGCCCGGACCTTGCCCGCGTGGCGGACGTAGTCGCGCTCGGTCCACAGACCGGTCCAGTCGCCGGTGCGGGGCGCGCCGGCGGCGAGCTTCTGCTGCACGGCGGTACAGCGCTTGCGGGCCTCGGGGCTGTCGACGACGTCGGCGAGGCCGTCGGGTCCCGAGTCGTAGAGCGGGGCGCCCTTGGCGAAGTAGTAGTCGTACCAGGAGGAGATGCCGGCGATCGGGACGATGGTCCTGAGTCCCCTGACGCCGGTGGCCGCGACGCCGTTGGCGATGGTGGCGTCCCAGCTCTTGCCGATCATGCCGGTGCTGCCGTCGGCCCAGCCGGCGGTGACGGGTGCGCCGCCCGTCCGCGCGGTGTAGGCGCGGCCCCGGCCGCCGAGCCAGTCGACGACGGCCCTGGCGGACCGGATGTCGGAGCGGCCGCCGACGTCGGCGCAGCCGTCCGAGCGGTTGGTGCCCGCGAGGTCCACCAGGACGGTCGCATAGCCGCGCGGCACGAAGTAGTTGTCGTAGAAGAGCGGGAAGCCGACCGGCCGGCCCCGTTCGTCGTAGGTCTTCTTCTGGCTCTCGTTGCCGCGTCCGCAGCAGGAGTAGTACGGACTCGCGTCCATGATCACGGGGATGCGGCGGCCCTGTCGTGCGGGTTCGGCGGGCCGCACGATGTCGGCGGCGACGCGGTCGGTTCTCCCGTCCGCGTCGCCGTCCAGCCGGGTGTCCACCCAGACCGTTTCGCGTATCGCGCGGTCGAAGGAGTAGACGGGTCTGCTCTCACCGGGCGCCGCCCGCGCGGTGGCCGGCAGGGTCAGGCCGGACAGCAGGGCGACGACGGCTGCCATCACCAGCGCTGTGAAGGGGATGCGGGGAATCCGCGCAGGAATCGTCACGGGCGGACGGTAGCGCGGTGCAACTCCCCTGCGTAAGAGCCTGTCCGGGCAGCTCGAGCCCGCCGGAGTCCGAATACAGGTCCATGGGTCGCTTTTTCGCCTCGCGAGCCGCCCGGATTCGGCTGCCGCCGCGGCGCCTTCCGCCGGCGACCGGGGCGGCGGAGGCTGCCCGGACCGGCGGGACGGATGATGGTTCATGTCGGTCATGTGTCAGATCGGGCCATGTACATGACGCCGGCCCGGCGCAGTACATAGGGTCTGAACAGAGCCATCCCCCCTACGAGTTGGAGGACTCGTGCGTCACAGACTCCTCGTTCCGGGCGCGGCCGCGCTCAGCCTGCTGCTGGCGATACCGGCCTCCGCGGCCGACTTCACACCGGGCGCTCCGGGAGTGGGCGACAGCTACTACCCCGAGAGCGGAAACGGCGGATACGACGTTTCCCACTACGACCTGCGACTCAAGTACCAGCCGAAGACGGACCTGCTGGAGGGCACGGCCACCCTGCTGGCCACCACCACCCAGGACCTCTCCCGCTTCAACCTGGACTTCGGTCTCAAGGTCAGCGAGATCCGGGTCAATGGCAAGAAGGCCGCCTTCGCCACCTCCGGCAAGCACGAGCTGGAGGTCACTCCGGCCACGCCGCTGGAGAAGGGCAAGCAGATCAGCGTCGTGGTGCGCTATGCGGGCAAGCCCTCGGAGCTGAAGATCGACGGCTACAGCGCCTGGGCCCGCACCCCCGACGGCGGGGTGATCGCCCAGGAGCCGGACGCCGCCGTGTGGTGGTTCCCGAGCAACGACCACCCCACCGACAAGGCCACGTACGACATCTCGGTGGCGGTCCCGGACGGCACGCAGGCGCTGAGCAACGGCGTCCTGGCCTCGCAGTCCTCCAAGCTGGGCTGGACGCGCTACAACTGGCGCTCGGACAAGCCGCAGGCGACCTATCTGACGACGCTGGCCGTCGGCAAGTTCGACGTCACCACCGACAAGACCGCGAACGGCCTGCCGGTGCTCAACGCCGTCAGCAAGGACCTCGGCGCCAACGAGGGCTCGGCGAAGGCGAGCATCGAGCGCACCACCGAGATCACCGAGTGGCTGGAGAGCGTCTTCGGCGCCTACCCGTTCAACGCGGTGGGCGGCTATGTGCCGAACGTGCCGGCCGGGTACGCGCTGGAGACCCAGACCCGCCCGTTCTACGGGAAGAAGGCCTTCGACCGCGGCACGAACGTGTCCGTCGTGGTGCACGAGCTGGCGCACCAGTGGTACGGCGACAGCGTCTCGCTGAAGGACTGGAAGGACATCTGGATCAACGAGGGCTTCGCCGCCTACAGCCAGTGGCTGTGGTCGGAGAAGGAGGGTGAGGGCACCGCCCAGGAGCTGGCGGACCACGTCTACGCCCAGCACCCGGCCGACGACCCGTTCTGGAAGGTCAAGCCCGGCAACCCGGGCGCGGAGAACCAGTTCGACGGCGCGGTCTACGACCGTGGCGCACTGGCCCTCCAGGCGCTCCGCAACAAGGTCGGTGACAAGGTCTTCTTCGGTCTCCTCAAGTCCTGGCCGACGGAGCACAAGTACGGCAACGCCTCGGTCGCCGACTTCGTGAAGTTCGCCGAGAAGAAGTCCGGCAAGAAGCTGGCCGGCTTCTTCGACACCTGGCTCTTCCAGCCGTCCCGGCCGACGGCGGGCGCGGCCAGGCAGGCCCTCGGCACCCGCCAGGGTCCGGTCCCCGAGCCCAAGTCGTGGAAGCAGATCGCGGCCACGCACGACATCCACGGGCACTGAGCCGGTGGACGCGCGCTGAACGAGACGGAGCCGGGGTTCCCCGGCTCCGTACGCGCGCCGCGTCCTACCCGCGCGCCGCCCGCCGGGCCCGGTACGCGATCGGCATGAACCGCAGCCGCTCCGGGAGCACCGGCACCACGGCGCGCACGAGGCGCCCGAGCCGCCGCAGCCTGCGTTCCTGGGCGTCCGTCCACTCCAGCCCGATGGCCTGCCGGGCGTCCGGCGGCATCAGCCCGATCGTGAGGAAGCGCCGGACGCGGGCGAACCGCGGACACAGCCACGGCCAGGACAGCCGGAGGAGCGGCCGCAGCCACCGCGGGCCGCGGTCGGGAGCCGGCAGCGGCAGGTCGGCCGCCAGCAACTCCCTGACCACGACGGTCTCTTCGAGGTCGTTGTCGAGGACCTTGCGGTAATACGGCCAGAACTCCTCGATGGTCTGCGGCATATCGCGGTCATGGATGCCGAGCACCCGGCCGACCTGGAGCCACTCCGCGTACAACTGGCGTTCCTGCGCCTCGGTGAAGGGGCGGCCGAGGTAGTGCTGCGCGTGCCGGAAGACCGGGTAGCCGGTGGCGTGCACCCAGGCGTAGTAGGCGGGGGTGAGCGCGTGATAGGCGCGGCCTTGTGCGTCGGTCCCCTGGATGCTGCGGTGCATCGCCCGCAGGCGGCGGCCCTCCGCGGCCGCGGCCTCCCCGCCGTACACCCAGAGCTGCAACGAGGCCAGCGACCGCTCGCCGCGCCCCCAGGGGTCCGTACGGAACATGGAGTGGTCGTCCACACCGGCGCCGACCGCCGGGTGGGCGACCTGCATGGCCAGCGCGGGCTGAAGGGTCAGCAGCATGCGGATGTCCCCGGCCAGCGACCAGAGCACGCCTCCGACGGGCGGGGGGATGGGATCAGTTTTCGCCGCATTCATGGTATTAATCATCATAGTGACTCTCCGCGACCGGCGGACACGGGGGTAGCTTCGCGCCACCCGCCCCGGCTCCGGCACACCCGGGCGCGACGCACGGCACCCCACGGCCCGGACGGGCGGCTCGCCAACACCTCCGCGAACGGCCCCACTCGGCCGGGAGGATACCCAAAGCGGCAGCGCGGGAACGTGAATTGCGCGCGGACAGGTACCAGGAGTGCGGGCACCGCGAGCGGACAACGACACCGGGTCATCTGCCGCCCCAGGCGCCGCTCCTGACGCCTGCGCGGATTCCGCTTCGCCGGGCGAGCGGCGGAGGATACCCCGCCACTCGGCACCCGCCCGTGCGCCACCGCCCCACCCAACCCACCGTGACGCTATGGGCAATATTCACCTTCACGAGTGGTTTCACCGACCCCTAAACCTCTGAGCTGGGGCGATCAAATCACCACTTTTCCCACTAGACACAGATAGTGACATGGGCGGTACGGAGCGCGACACTCGCACTGTTCGTCAGAGCCACTCGAAAGGAGCAGTTCATGTCCTGTCCTCCCCCTCCGGTTGACGCCCGCAAAGCTCTCGACTTTCTGAGGACCAGCGGACTCGTCGACCTCAGCGTTCCGCTGCAGCGCGTCGTCGACCAGGTCAGCCAACTCGATGATGTCGCCGGCTACGTGCTCGCCTGGGAGCGCTACGTCCTCGTGGTCGCCAACCAGGTCGCGGAAGACGACTCCGCCGCGGGCAACTGAGCCATTGACACCGCCGATCGCCGGGAGGCATTCCATGGACACGACGCAACCCGGTGACGGATCGTCACAAAGGCGCGCGGTGGAGACCAGGGCAGTCGCCTGGCTCGCTGCGCGCCGCTCTCTGATCGACCCGGCCGAAGCGGCCGCGGACCGGGTGCTGTTCGCCCGCAAGGCCCTGATCGAAACCGCCTTCCTGGTGGGGCTGCGGGCGCGCCTCGACCCGGAACCTCTCGACGAGGCCTACTCGGCCCTCCTCGACCAGGTCGGGGAGATCGCGGCCCGCCCCTCCTACCGCGAACTGATCGCCCGGGACGAAGCCGCCCTCCTGCTGTACGCGGGGACTTATGCGGCACTCCGGCTCTGCGGCCGCGAGGACCCGGAGTTCCGGCAACTGATCACCCAGGCCGCGGCCGGCGGCTATGCGGCGGTCTTCGAGCGGATTCCGTACCGGCAGCTCGACCTGCTGCACACCTTGGAGCTGTGCGGCGTCGCGCACCCGCTGCCCGACGTGGCCGACGTGCTGCCGTTCACCCTGCTGTGCAACGAGCCGAACGTCGTCAAGCTCACCGACCGCGACATCTACGCCGTCACCCACACGCTCTTCTACGCCACGGACTTCGGCCTCCGCGAGCCCGACTGGCCGCGGGGCTTCGACCCGGCCGCGGCGGTGGAGCTGCTCGAAGCGCTCCTCGTGCTCACCCTGGGCCAGCGGAACGCCGATCTGGTGGGAGAGCTTCTCTGCTGCCTGCTGTGCCTCGGGGTGCGGGACTCCGTGGAGGCCCATCGGGCCTGGGCCTTCCTCATGGCGGCGCAGGAGGACGACGGGCGGGTCAACGGGCCCGCCGGTGTGGTCCATCCCGGGCTCGCCGACGGCGACGACGCGTACCGGCACTGGGCCACCGGCTACCACACCACCATCGTCGCGGCGCTGGCCGCGCTCCTGGACCGCAGCCCCAAAGTGCTGCGGAAGCCCCGGCCGTCGGCCCCGCCGCCTCGCATGAGCGTGGAGCAGCCGCTGCGACAGGCCGTGACGTGGCTGGCAGACACCGGCCTGCGCCAGGAGCCGGCCGTGTCCCTGCCCGCCGCGGCGGCGGTCGCACACGGTGCCGCGACCCTGGGCGAGCCCGGGCTCGCCCGCCCCCTGCTCCTCGACCTCTCCGAACGGCTGGCGGACGCGGACCCGGAAGTGTGGCAGGAGCACGGGATGGAGGTCGTCGGCGAGTTCGCGTCCGGCCTGCGGACCCTCGGGATCACCTGCGCCTCGCTCGACCTGTTCCTCAAGTCCACCGCCGCTGCCGTCGAACGCCTCGACCGGGTGCCGCCGCAGGCGGTGCACAACGTCCAGCGCCTCGTCGGCCTGGGGCTGCTCTCCCCGCGGCGCGCGGCCGCGCTGACCGGTGGCGCCGGGGCGCCGCACCCGGCACCGGAGACCGCCGTCGCCGACCTGCCCGGCGCCTGGAAGGACTACCACCTGGGGCACCTCGCGGGGTACGTCCGGGACGCGGCCCGCGCCGGGAGGGCACAGCACCGCATCACCCGCGACGTGGTCTCCTTTCTCCTCGCCCAGCAGCGCCCGTGCGGCGCGATCGGCCGCCCGGCCTGCGACGATCCCTCGGACCGGGAGCGCGCGATGCTGTCCTGGACCAGGAGCACCGTCATCGCCCTGGCCGCCGTCCACACGGCCCGCGACGCGGTCCTCACGGGCCCCTGATCGCGTCCTGCCCGGACCGCCCCGGCGCCGGGCAGGCCCGGCAAGTGCTTCCGCCTGTCCATCTCGCGTCGTCCAGACGGTTACCTCGAAGTAACCCCAGCTGCTTGGATAAGCGTCGCTGCCTCAATTCCCCACCCCCACAGGGAGATTCAGTGTCGCACTCAGCGCTGCGCATGCCCCGGATCGCCGCCCTGGCCACCGCCCTCGCCGCGGTCACGGTGGCGACCGCAGCCCCCTCCGCGTCGGCCGCCACAACGCCCCGCCTGAAGGTGCTCAGCTACAACGTCTTCCTCATGAGCAAGAACCTCTACCCCAACTGGGGTCAGGACCACCGCGCCCGGGCGATCGCGGACGCGGACTTCTTCCGGGGCCAGGACGTCGTCGTGCTCCAGGAGGCGTTCGACAACTCCTCCTCCGAGGCGCTGAAGTCCCGGGCCACGGCACGGTATCCGCACCAGACCCCCGTGCTGGGCCGGAGCCGGAGCGGCTGGGACGCCACCGGTGGCGCCTACTCCTCGGTGACCCCGGAGGACGGCGGGGTCACGGTGCTGAGCAAGTGGCCGGTCCTGCGCAAGGAGCAGTACGTCTACAAGGACGCCTGCGGTTCGGACGGCCTCTCCAACAAGGGCTTCGTGTATGCGGTGCTGGACGTCAACGGCGCCAGGGTGCATGTGGTCGGTACCCACACCCAGTCCACCGACTCGGGCTGCAAGGCGGGCGAGGCGGCCGCTGACCGCGCCGGGCAGCTCAAGGAGCTGGACGCCTTCCTCGATGCCAAGAACATCCCGGCGGACGAAGAGGTACTGGTCGCGGGCGATCTGAACGTCGACTCCCGCAGCGCCGAGTACGACGCGCTGCTGAGCAACGGCGACCTCGCGCCGGCCGACGGCCGCACCGGCCACCCCTACTCCTTCGACACCCGGGAGAACTCCGTCGCGAAGGACCGCTACCCGGACGACCCCCGCGAGGACCTGGACTACGTCCTGTACCGCAACGGCCACGCCCGTCCCGCCGGATGGCAGAACTCCGTGCTCAAGGAGGAGTCCGCGCCCTGGACGGTCTCCAGCTGGGGCAAGGACTACACGTACACCGATCTCTCCGACCACTATCCGCTGCTCGGCGGCTGAACAGCGGTCGGCGGGCGGGCGGTTCAGCGGTCGTAGACCGTCACCGGTATGCCGCACCGGGTGAGCCGCGCGGCCACCAGCGGCTCCACCCGGGACCACGTCCCGCCCGCCAGCCCGCAGCCGATCCGCGGCATGTGAACGGACGCCCCGAGCTCCTGCGCCTTGCCCGCGACCCGGCCGAGCCCGGCTTCGATCGCCGCATACCGCACCGGGACGCCCTTGCTGCCCGCCCGCATTCCGTGCTGCCCGATGACGTTGGCCACCCAGAGACGCTCGCCGACCTGGACGAACTGCGCCGCCCCCAGCCCGAAGTCGTTGCGCGCACGGGCGCGGTGCCACCGCCGGTAGGCGGCCTCCGGCTCCGGCCAGCGCCGGGAGAGCGCGAGCACGAAGCCCTTGCCCCAGCCGCCCCGGTCGTTGCAGATGTGCGCGATCACCTTGACGCCCTTGCCCTGCGGCGCGGTGGCGTCCCCCTTGACGTAAGAGATCCCCGTTTTCTCTGTCATGGCTCCACGGTAGGGCCGCCCACTGACAATCGGCCGGGGTCACCGGGCGGGGGCCGGCCGCGGACGCCGAAGGGCGGTCGCGGAGGCCTTCCGGCTTCCGCGACCGCCCTCGGTGAGCGGGTGTCCGCAGGTGCGTCGCTACTTCGACAGCTCGCGTTCCTTGGCGATCCGGGCGACCCGGCCGCGGACCGCGAACCAGCCGCCGACCAGCGCGACGGCGAGGACCGGGATCAGCATCACGGTCTGCCGGCCGACACCGTCGTCGAACCACATCAGGACGATGACACCGAGCAGGAAGGCGATGGTGGCGATATCGGTGACCGGCGTGCCGGGCAGCCGGAAGCGCGGGCGCTCGACCAGGCCTTCCTTCGAGCGGCGCACGAACACCATGTGGCAGACCATGATCGTGCACCAGGTGCTGATGATGCCCAGCGCCGCGATGTTCAGCACGATCTCGAACGCCTCGCCCGGCATGACGTAGTTGAGCCCGACACCCAGCACACACACCGCGGAGGTGAGCATGATGCCGCCGTACGGCACCTGGTTGCGGTTCATCAGGCCGGCGAACTTGGGCGCGGAGCCCGCCATCGACATGGAGCGCAGGATGCGGCCGGTCGAGTAGAGACCGGAGTTCAGGCTGGACATCGCCGCGGTCAGCACGACGAGGTTCATCACGTCGCCCGCCGCCGGCACACCGACGTTGGACAGCACGGTGACGAAGGGGCTCTCGCCGCCGACGTACTTGTTCCACGGCAGCAGCATCGCCAGCAGCACCACCGAGCCGACGTAGAAGACGCCCACCCGCCACATGATGGAGTTGACGGCCTTCGGCACGACCTTCTCCGGCTCACCGGTCTCACCGGCGGTCACACCGACCAGCTCCACCGCGGAGTAGGCGAAGACCACACCCTGGAGCACGATCACCACGGGCAGCAGACCGGTCGGGAAGATTCCGCCGTGGTCGGTCAGCAGATCCAGTCCGGGCGTGTGCCCGCCGACCGGGTGCTGGGTGGCCAGCAGGAAGATGCCGATGAACATGAAGATGACCAGCGCCGCGACCTTGATGATCGCGAACCAGAACTCCAGCTCACCGAAGATCTTCACCGAGATCAGGTTCACGGTCAGCACGACCGCGAGCGCGATCAGCGCCATCACCCACTGCGGGATGTCCGTGAACAGACTCCAGTAGTGGGTGTAGAGCGCGATCGCGGTGATGTCGGCGATACCGGTCGTCGACCAGTTGACGACATACATCCAGCCGGCGACGTAGGCGCCCTTCTCCCCCAGGAACTCACGGGCGTAGGAGACGAACGAGCCGGACGACGGACGGTGCAGCACCAGCTCGCCCAGGGCCCGTACGACGAAGAAGGCGAAGAGGCCGCAGACGGCGTAAGCGATGGCCAGCGCGGGGCCGGCCGAGTGCAGGCGCCCGCCGGCGCCCAGGAAGAGGCCGGTACCGATCGCTCCACCGATGGCGATCATGTTGACGTGCCGGCCCTTGAGGCCCTTGCTGTAGCCCGCGTCGCCCGCATCCTGCTGCGTGCCGCGCCCCCCGTCAGGTGACCCGTGGGCTGTCTCGGTGACGGTTTCTGTGCTCACTGCTGGTGTATCTCGCTTTCGGGCAGGCGTTGAAGCCATGGCCTGAAGTCCCGCAGAACGCGTGGACGGCCGACGGCACACCTTCCCTGAAGAGCCCTCCCCCGTCTGTGGGCAAGATCACATCGTGTACAGGCCATCCAAGATTTGTCCGTATTTGTAGTGAATTTCCTGGCGACTCAATTTCAGGGAGGGCGTCAGTTCACCCGATTCCGGACTCCACTCCTCGGCCGGCAAGGAGAAATTCTTGACCTGTTCGGATCGGTTGAGACGGGCGTTTGTCTCCGCGACAACAGAAACGAGCGGCTGTCGCCGTGCACCAGTGCCTGCCCGATGAGCGGATGCTCCTTGAGGGTGTTCTCGACCAGCACGGGCGAGATGTTCTTGCCCGTCGACGTCACGATCGTTTCCTTCTTGCGGTCGGTCAGCCAGAGGTAGCCGTCCGCGTCGATCCGGCCTAGGTCACCGGTCGCGAAGCAGCCCTCGGCGTCGGTCGCCGGCTCGACCGTCCCGTCGGCCTGCAAGTACCCCTCACACACGGACCTCCCCCGCCGGGCGCCGCGGTGCCGGCCGGACACGAGGCCCGGCCGCCGTGGCCGCACACGGGGGGGGGAAGGGACCAGAAGGTTTCACAGGAGTGGTGAGACAGCAATACTGTTGAACATGATGGAGCCTGCCACCGACCTGACGGTCGACGAACTGGCCGCCCGCGCCGGCGTCACGGTCCGCACGATCCGCTTCTACAGCACCCGCGGCCTGCTGCCCCCGCCGGAGATCGGTCCGCGCCGGGTCGGCCGCTACGGACCGGACCACCTCTCGCGGCTCGCCCTCATCGAGGAGCTCCAGCACCAGGGTCTGACGCTGTCCGCGATCGAACGCTATCTGGAGCAGCTGCCGTCCGATCTGAGCGCCCAGGATCTGGCCATCCACCGGGCGCTGGTGGCGAGTTGGATTCCGGACAAGGCCGAGGACGCCACGCGGGAGCAGCTGGAGCGGCGGGTCGGCCGGGCGCTGACCGAGGAGGACCTGGACCGGCTGGCGGCCATGAGCGTGCTCGAACGGACCGGCGATCCCCGGGTCTTCCGGGTCGATCCGGGGCTGCTGCACCTGGGCACCCGGCTGCTGGACGTGCCGATCTCCCTGGAGACCATCCTGACGGCGCGCAGTGTCGTCATCGAGCACACCCGCTCGGCGGCCCGGGAGCTGAGCCGGCTCTTCAAGGACGAGGTGTGGGAGCCGAACCGGGGCGGTGGGCCGGACGAGGACGAGATGGCGCGGATGAAGTCGCTCTCGGCCCATATGCAGCCGATGGTGGTGCAGGCGCTGGTGACCGCGTTCCAGCGGTCGATGAAGCAGGAGCTGCGGGAGTCCTTCGGTATGGAGGGCGACCGGGGCCGGGGCGGCCACACCTCCGAAGGGTGACGGGGGCGGGCCGCCGGGGCCCGCCCCCCTGAGCGGTCAGTCGCTGAACTTCTCGCCCTTCTCGGCCTTTTCGACCAGCAGCGCGGACGGCGCGAACCGGTCTCCGTAGGCCTCCTGCAGCTCACGGGCACGGGTCACGAAGCCGGACGGACCGACCAGCTCCTCGCGCCCCGGCCCGCCCTGGTAGCCGTTGATGTACTGGATCACGCCGCCGGTCCAGCCCGGGAAGCCGATACCGAGGATGGAGCCGATGTTGGCGTCGGCGACCGAGGTGAGCACGCCCTCCTCGAAGCAGCGGACGGTGTCCAGCGCCTCGGCGAAGAGCATCCGCTCCTGCATGTCGAGGAACGGGATGGTGGCGTCCTGCTGCGTGAAGTGCTCGCGCAGGCCCGGCCACAGACCGGCCCGCCTGCCGTCCTCGCCGTATTCGTAGAAGCCGCCGCCACCGCTGCGTCCGGGGCGGCCGAACTCGTCGACCATCCGGTCGATGACCGCGTCGGCCGGATGCGGCTGCCAGGTGCCGCCGGACTCCTCGACCGCCCGCTTGGTCTCCTCGCGGATCTTGCGCGGCAGGGTGAGGGTCAGCTCGTCCATCAGGGACAGCACCTTGGCCGGGTAGCCGGCCTGGGCGGCGGCCTGCTCGACGGAGACCGGGTCGAGGCCCTCGCCGATCATCGCCACGCCTTCGTTGATGAAGTGGCCGATGACGCGGGAGGTGAAGAAGCCGCGCGAGTCATTGACGACGATCGGGGTCTTCCTGATCTGGCGGACCAGGTCGAAGGCGCGGGCCAGCGCCTCGTCGCCGGTCCGCTCGCCCTTGATGATCTCCACCAGCGGCATCTTGTCGACCGGCGAGAAGAAGTGCAGCCCGATGAAGTCCTGGTCGCGCTCGACGCCCTCGGCCAGCAGCGTGATGGGCAGCGTGGAGGTGTTGGAGCACAGCAGCGCGTCGGGCGCGACGATGTGCTGGATCTCCTTGAAGACCTTGTGCTTGAGACCCACGTCCTCGAAGACCGCCTCGATGACGGCGTCGCAGCCCGCGAGGTCGGCCGGCTCGGCAGTCGGCGTGATCCGGGCCAGCAGCTCGTCGCGCTTCGCCTCGGTCGTCCGGCCGCGGGAGAGCGCCTTGGCGAGCAGCCCCTCCGCATACGCCTTGCCCTTCTGCGCCGCCTCCGGGGAGACGTCCTTGAGGACGACCTGCATCCCGGCCTTGGCGCAGGAGTAGGCGATGCCCGCGCCCATCATGCCGGCGCCGAGGACCGCGACCTTCTCGACCTTGCGGGGCGCGACGTCCTTGGGGCGGTTGGCGCCGGAGTTGACGGCCTGCAGATCGAAGAAGAACGCCTGGATCATGTTCTTGGAGATCTGGCCGGTGACCAGCTCGACGAAGTAGCGCGCCTCGATGGTCTGCGCGGTCTCGAAGTCGACCTGGGAGCCCTCCACCGCCGCGGCGAGGATGTTGCGCGGGGCGGGGTGGGGGGCGCCGTTGAGCTGCTTCTTGAGGCTGGCGGGGAACGCCGGGAGGTTGGCGGCGAACTTCGGCTGGGCCGGGGTGCCGCCGGGGATGCGGTACCCCTTGACGTCCCAGGGCTGCTGGGACTCGGGGTGCTCCTCGATGAAGGTGCGGGCCTTGGCGAGCAGCTCCTCGGGGGTGGCCGCGACCTCGTGGATCAGTCCGGCGTCCCTGGCGCGGGTGGCGTTGTACTGGGTGCCCTGGAGCAGCACCTTCAGCAGCGCGTCGGCGATGCCGAGCAGCCGCACCGTACGGGTGACGCCGCCGCCGGCCGGCAGCAGGCCGAGGGTGACCTCGGGCAGGCCGATCTTGGTGCCGGGGGTGTCGAGCGCGACGCGGTGGTGGCAGGCCAGCGCGATCTCGTAACCGCCGCCCAGCGCTGCGCCGTTGATCGCGGCGACGACGGGCTTGCCGAGGGTCTCGATGCGGCGCAGATCGCGCTTGATGCCGTTGCCGGTCTCGAAGGCCTGCTCGGCCTGCTCGGGGGTGATGGCGATCAGTTCGCGCAGGTCGCCGCCGGCGAAGAAGGTCTTCTTGGCGGAGGTGAAGATGATGCCGCGGATGCTGTCCTTCTCGGCCTCCAGGCGGTCGGCGACCGCGGTCAGGGAGGCCTTGAAGGCGTTGTTCATGGTGTTGGCGGACTGGTCGGGGTCGTCCAGGACCAGGGTGACGATGCCGGTCTCGTCCTGTTCCCAGCGGATGGTCGACGACGCAGGGGACTCGCTCACTGTGGCTTCTCCGTAAGGGGGGTGGGACGGGCGGTCAGAGGCGCTCGATGACGGTGGCGATGCCCATACCGCCGCCGACGCAGAGGGTGGCCAGGCCGTAGCGCTTGTCCTGCCGCTCCAGCTCGTCGATCAGGGTGCCGAGGATCATCGCGCCGGTGGCGCCCAGGGGGTGGCCCATGGCGATGGCGCCGCCGTTGACGTTGACCTTGTCCAGGCTCAGGCCCATGTCCTTGACGAAGCGCAGCACGACGGCCGCGAAGGCTTCGTTGATCTCGACGAGGTCGATGTCGTCGATGGTCAGCCCGGCCTTGGCGAGCGCCTTGCGGCTGGCGGGCGCGGGGCCGGTGAGCATGATCGTGGGCTCGGAACCGGAGACCGCGGCGGAGAGGATGCGGGCCCGCGGGGTCAGGCCGTAGCGCTCGCCGACCTCCTGGGAGCCGATGGCGACGAGCGCCGCGCCGTCCACGATGCCGGAGGAGTTGCCGGCGTGGTGAACGTGGTCGATCTTCTCGACCCAGTGGTACTTCTGCAGGGCGACCGCGTCGAAGCCGCCCGCGTCGCCGATGGTGGCGAAGGACGGCTTGAGGCCGGCCAGGGAGTCGGCGGTGGTGCCGGGGCGCATGTGCTCGTCGTGGTCGAGGACGACGAGGCCGTTGCGGTCGCGTACCGGGACGACGGAGCGGTCGAAGCGACCGTCCTTCCACGCCTCGGCGGCGCGCTCCTGGGAGAGCGCGGCGAACTCGTCGACGTCGCGCCGCGAGTAGCCCTCAAGGGTGGCGATCAGGTCGGCGCCGATGCCCTGCGGGACGAAGTTGGTGTCGAAGTTGGTCATCGGGTCGGCGAACCAGGCGCCGCCGTCCGAGGCCATCGGGACCCGCGACATCGATTCGACACCGCCCGCCAGGACCAGGTCCTCCCAGCCCGAACGCACCTTGGCGGCGGCCATGTTGACGGCCTCCAGGCCCGAGGCACAGAAGCGGTTCTCCTGTACGCCGGCGACGGTGTCGGGCAGCCCGGCGGCGATCGCCGCGATCCGGGCGATGTCGGAGCCCTGGTCACCGACCGGTCCGACGACGCCGAGCACGATGTCGTCGACGGCGGCCGGGTCGAGTCCGGGGAAGCGGCGGCGTACCTCGTGGATCAGGCCGACGACCAGGTCGATCGGCTTGGTGCCGTGCAGTGCGCCATTGGCCTTGCCACGGCCGCGCGGGGTGCGGATCGCGTCGTATACGTACGCTTCGGTACTCAAGTCAGGAAGCCTTTCGCATGAGGGTGGAGGCAGGGGCAGCTGAGGGGGACCGGGGGCGGCCCGGGTCAGTCGAGCAGGGAGCGTCCGATGATCTCCTTCATGATCTCGGTGGTCCCTCCGTAGATCGTCTGTATCCGGCCGTCGGTGAAGGCCCTGGCCACGCGGTATTCCGCCATATAGCCGTAGCCGCCGTGGAGTTGCAGACAGCGGTCGGCGACCCGCTTGTGCAGCTCGGTGGCCCACCACTTGGCCATCGAGGCGTGCACCGCGTCCAGTTCGCCGGCGGAGTGGTCGGCGATGCAGCGGTCGAGGAAGGCGCGGGTGACGGCGCACTCGGTGGCCATCTCGGCTATCTCGAAGCGGATGTGCTGGAGCTTGGCCAGCGGCCGTCCGAACGCCTCGCGCTCCTTGACGTACTGGCTGGTGATCTCCAGCAGGTGTTCGGCACCGGCGATACCGGCGACGGCGATGCCCATCCGCTCCTGGGCGAGGTGGGTCATCAGATGGACGAAGGCGCCGTTCAGCTCGCCGAGCAGATTCTCCTTGGGGACCCGTACGTCGCGGAAGAACAGTTCGGCGGTGTCCTGGGACTTCTGGCCGATCTTGTCGAGGTTGCGGCCCCGCTCGAAGCCCGCCATTCCGCGCTCGACAACCAGCAGGCTCAGGCCGTGCGCCCCACCCTCCGGGGTCGTCCTGGCCACGACGATGACCAGGTCGGCGAGGATGCCGTTGGAGATGAAGGTCTTGGAACCGTTGAGTATCCAGTGGTCGCCGGCGTCCTCGGCGTGGGTGCGGATGCCCTGCAGATCGGAGCCGGCGCCGGGCTCCGTCATGGCGATGGCGGTGATGATCTCACCGCTGCAGAAGCCGGGCAGCCAGCGCCGCTTCTGCTCCTCGGTGCCGAGGGTCGTCAGATAGGGGCCGATGATGTCGTTGTGCAGGCCCACGGCGAGCCCGGCGGCGCCGGCCCGGGTGAACTCCTCGGCCAGCACCGCGCTGTAGCGGAAGTCCTGCTGCCCGCCCCCGCCGTACTCCTCCGGCACCGCCGGCCCCAGCAGTCCCTGCTTGCCGGCCGCCCGCCAGGCGTCCCGGCTGACGATGCCGTCCTGCTCCCACTGCTCGTAGTGGGGCGTCACCTCCCTGGCGAGGAAGGTCCGCACGGTCTCGCGGAAGGCCTCGTGGTCCTCGGTGAAGATCTGGCGCTTCATCTGCGCGGTCATGTCTGCGGGCCCTCCTCGGAGCCGGGGCTTGACGGGGTCGGTGGAGACGGCGGGCGCCGGTCCCAGGGGGTGGAGCTTTCCGCCGCCTGCCCCCCGGGAGCGCCGGTCCGGCCGCGGAGGTACCCGGGGGCTCGCGGGGCGGTCACACCTGGCCTGCCTGTGGGGCCCGTGCCTGGAGTGGCGTCCGGGCACGGCGCTCGTCCGGCCCGGCCGCTTCGGGCCGGGCCGGCGTGGTGGCCGGCCGCGCCCGGGGCCGCGCCGTGGCCGGCGGCCCGGTGCGGGTCGGCCGCGTAACGGAGCGTGCGGGCGGGGGCCATCAGCCGGCGGTGTCCTTCTGTTCGGCGCGGCTCGGGCCGGCGGGCGGGGCGGGGGCGGCCGGTGACGCGGCGAGGAGGCCCGGGGCCTGCCAGTCGCGGGCGATCTCCTCGGTGTCGGCGCCGGGCTGCGCGGGGGGCCTGCGGACCGCGCCGGGGGTGCGCGAGAAGCGTGGCGCGGGTGCGGGCTGGGTGATCCCGCCGTGGTCGACGAAGGTGCCGCGGGCGGCGAGATGCGGATGCCGCGGGGCCTCACGCAGGGAGAGCACGGGCGCCACACAGGCGTCCGACTCCTGGAAGACGGCCGTCCACTCCTCGCGGGTACGGGTCTTGAAGCGGGCGGCGATGGCGGTGCGCAGGTCGCTCCATGCGGTGAGGTCGTCGCGGCTGGGGGCCTCGTCCTCGATGCCCAGCAGACGGATGAACTCGCCGTAGAAGCGCTTCTCCAGCGCGCCGACCGCCATATGGCCGCCGTCGGCGGTCTCGTACGTCCCGTAGAACGGTGTCCCGCCGTCGAGCAGATTGGCGCCGCGCCGGTCCTGCCAGCCGCCGGCCGCCAGCATGCCGTGGATCATCGCCGTCAGATGTGCCGTGCCGTCGACGATGGCGGCGTCCACGACCTGGCCCTTTCCGCCTTCGGCGCGGGCGTGCTGGAGGGCGGCGAGGACGCCGATGACGAGGTAGAGGGAGCCGCCCGCGTAGTCACCGAGGAGGTTGGCGGGGACGGCGGGCGGGCCGTCGGACGGGCCGATCATGCCGAGCGCGCCGGTGAGGGCGATATAGCCGATGTCGTGTCCGGCGGTGTCGGAGAGCGGGCCCTGCTGTCCCCAGCCGGTCATCCGGCCGTAGACCAGCCGGGGGTTGCGTGCCAGGCACTCCTCTGGGCCCACCCCCAGCCGCTCGGCCACACCGGGGCGGTACCCCTCGACCAGCACGTCGGCGCGCTCGGCCAGTTCGAGCACCCGTGCCACCCCGTCGGGGCTCTTGAGGTCCACCAGCACGGAGCGCTTGTTGCGGTTGGTGACGTCGTAGGCCGGGTCGATGCCCAGTCCCGCTCCCCCGGGCCGGTCGACGCGGACGACATCGGCGCCGAGGTCGGCCAGGAGCATGGCCGCGAAGGGGCCGGGGCCGATGCCCGCGAGTTCGACGACGCGCACTCCGCTCAGCGGGCCGTTGCCTGGCTCTGCCATCGCGCCCCATGCCTTTCCGGACTGTGACACTTCTGATGTAACACTCGTGATGTTAAGAACGTGTTCCACTTTCCACAAGCCCCCCTGTCACGTGGCAGCCACGGAAAAGGCCCGCGCCGACGAGGCTCAACCGCCCTCGCCGTCACGGGCCCTTGCGCGCCTGCCGCCGCTGCGCGCTACACCCCGTCGAGCTCGGCGATGAGCTTCTTGGGGGCTATGACGCGATAGGACTCTTCCGCCCAGTCGCAGAGCAGCTCGGCCGGCGGGGCGTCCGGCTTCTCCAGCGGGACCTGCACCCAACCGGACTTCCCCAGTCCGTACCCCGCGGGACGGGCACCGGGCGCGGTCAGCGCATGGGCATGCGCCTCGGGGTCCGTGAGCTTCAGCGTGACCCCGAGCGGATGGCTGCCGTCCTCGACGCCGAGGAAGACGAAGACCTTCTTGTTGACCTTGATGACGCTCTCGCCCCAGGGAAACTCCTCCACGGCCCCGGGAAGCCCGAGCGCGAACGCACGCACCCGCTCCCGCACCGCCGCCGGCCCGGCCGCCTTCGCCATGCGCTCCTCCATGTCCGTCGCCCCCTCCGGCACCGCTGCGGACACCGCCCGGCCACCCGCTCGTACCGCGCGGGCCGGCCCACGCATTCCACGCTAACGGCGACCACTGACAACGGCCCGCGGAGCACCGGACGACGGGCCGGCCGAGGGACTCATGACGCCTCGTCGGCCCGCATCCCGGCACCGTCCTGTTGGATTTCCACGGCGGCCGAGGGAGGGGCGACGCCTGCCCCCGCGCCTCCGCCCGCCGGTACCAGGTGGTCGCCGGTCGCCTGACGGTCCACCAGGCCTCCCAGCCGCTGGGGCACATTGCCGCCCACCAGAAGGATGACGACGAGCGTCAGCCCGAAGGTGAGCACGGCGAGTGCCCGTCCCAGGGGCATGCCTTCGGCCAGATGGGCGCCGAGGACGGGTGCCACCGCCCCGCCCAGGGCGCCGACGTTGTAGACGAAACCCACGGAGGCGGCGCGGGTGGCGGTCGGGAAGTGGCCCGCGAGGTACTTCGGCAGGATGCCGGAGATCCCCTGGCTGAGCGCGAGCAGCAGGAAGAGCAGCACGCCGAGCACCGGGAGGCTGTCCCGCACCGCGAACACCGGGAAAACGAACACCAGCGAGGCGAGCAGGGTGCCCGCATAGGCGCGGCGGGTCCCGAACCGGTCGCCGGCGTAGCCCGCCAGCCAGCAGCCCGCCATGGTGCCGAAGCCCGCGTAGAACATCACGTCGGTGACCTGGCCGGGGGCGTATCCCAGGCCGGTCTTGAGGTAGGTGGGCAGCAGGGCCTGGATCGGCCAGCTGTAGAGGAAGGCACAGAACACCGTCACCGTCAGGGCGAGGTACAACAGCCACCCGCGGCGGCCGCCGAGCTGCGCGGCGAAAGCGGTGAGGCACAGCGCCGCGGCGGCGGACAGCCAGGGCACCCGGCCCGCACCGACGGGCGTGAAGACACAGAACAGCGCCGTCGCGGCGACCACCGCCAGGGCCGCGTTGCCCCCGGAGCGGACCCGGCCGGTGAACAGCGGCCGGAAGGGGTTCGGGTGCTCCTCCGCCGACCGGGTGGCGGCGGCGCCGATCTCCCGCTGCCAGTCCCCGGCCTCCGGCAGCGCCCTGCGCACCCAGAGGGCGACCAGGACGGGCAGCACGCCGATCCAGAACATCCAGCGCCAGCCCCAGTGGGGCACCACCCACTGGTAGAGCTCGGCCGCGAGGACCGTGCCGCCCGCGTAACCGGAGATCAGGAATCCGGAGGCCCGGTTGCGCCATCGGGTGGGCCAGCTCTCCAGCACATAGGTCGCGCTCGCGCTGTACTCCCCGGCCATGCCCAGGCCGATCACCAGCCGGGCGACGAAGAGGCTGGTGTGGTCCCAGGCGAATCCGCAGGCGAAGGTGCCGAGTGAGTAGAGCAGGATGCTGGCGATCATGGCCGCCTTGCGGCCGTGGCGGTCGCCCATCGCGCCCAGGGCGGCACCGCCCAGCCACCGGGTGATGAAGGCGCCGGAGATCAGCGAGGCGGCGGTGGGGGTGTCCAGCCGGAAGTCCGCCGCGATGTCGGTCAGCACCAGCGTGATGAGGACGAAGTCGAACCCGTCGAGAAGGTAGCCGATCCAGGCGGCGAACATCGCCTTCCACTGGGGCGGGGTGACCTCCTGCCACCATCTCCACGCCCGGCCAGGGGTGTTCGTGGGGAGCGTCGTCACGGCGGGCCCGCTTCCTCCGGCAGTCGACGGCAGGACATGGGATGTCCTACGTCATCGGGACACCCGTGAATGTCGCCCCGCCGCGCCCCGCTGTCAAGGCTGCGTGCCACACTCCGTAGCACCCACAGAACGGCCAAGAGGGCCGCCAGGAGCGGACCTTGACGGGCGGGACGAGTGCCCGGGGTCCGGACTCCAGGGCCGGTGGGCGGTCGAGAGGATGCGCGATGCCACGGAAGGACACCTCCGGACGGGCCTATGACCTCGTCCTGTACGGGGCGACCGGTTTCACCGGCGCCCTTACCGCCGCCTACCTGGCCGCACATGTCCCCAAGGGCTGCCGTTGGGCCCTGGCAGGGCGCAGCACCGCCAAACTGGAGCGGCTGCGGGACCGGCTGGCGGAGTCCGACCCGGCCTGCGCCGACCTGCCGCTGCTGCGGGCCGACAGCGGCGATCCCGGCTCGCTGCGCGACCTCGCCGCCGGGACCCGGGTGCTGGTGACGACCGTCGGCCCGTACCTGCTCCACGGCGAGCCGCTGGTGGCGGCCTGCGCCGCCGCGGGCACCGACTATGTCGACCTGTGCGGTGAGTCGGAGTTCATCGACCGGATGTATGTGCAGTACGAGGCGACGGCCCGCGCGTCCGGCGCGCGGCTCGTGCACGCCGGCGGGTTCGACTCCGTCCCGTACGACCTGGGGGTCCACTACACGGTGGGGCTCCTGCCCGAAGGTGTCCCCGTGCGTATCGACGGCTTCGTACGGACCAATGCCGCGTTCTCCGGCGGCACGCTGAACTCCGCGCTGACCGCGGCCTCCCGTCCGGTCGCCATGGCCCGCGCCGCGCGCGAGCGCCGGCAGGCCGAACCACGGCCGGCCGGCCGTACGGTGCGCGCGCCCTTCGGCCCGCCCGTACGGAGCGGCGAAACGGGCACCTGGGGTGTGCCGCTGCCGACCCTCGACCCGCAGATCGTCGCCCGCTCGGCCGCCGCGCTGGACCGTTACGGGCCCGACTTCCGCTATCGCCACTACGCGGGGGTGCGGCGGCTGCCGGTCGCCGTCGGCGGGGCGTTGGGGGCGGGGGCGCTGTGTGCGCTCGCCCAGGTACCGCCCGCACGGCGCTGGCTGTCGGGGCGTCTGGAGCCGGGCGACGGGCCGAGCCCCGAGCGCCGGGCGAGCAGCTGGTTCAAGGTGCGCTTCGTCGCCTCCGGAGGTGACACGCGTCTGATCACCGAGGTGTCGGGCGGCGACCCCGGCTATGAGGAGACGGCGAAGATGCTCGCCGAATCGGCGCTCAGCCTGGCCTTCGACGAGCTGCCGGAGACCGCGGGGCAGGTGACGACGGCGGTGGCCATGGGGGACGCGTTGAGGACCCGCCTCCAGGAGGCGGGCATCACGTTCGGCGTCGTCCGGGCGTAGTTCCGGGAGCGCGCCCGGGGCCGGCCGTCAGGCCCCGGCGAGCGCCCGCCGGCACAGGGCGTCGGCGGCCCGGGTCGTCTCCGGAAGACGGTAGTCCGGCGCCAGATGGAGGGTGTGCGCACAGGCCCGGTCGAGTCCGGTGCGGTGCCCCACGGAGACGAAGACCGGCTTGACGCCCTTCTGGGTCCGCAGCGCACGTCCCACCTCCTGGGTCCCGTCCAGAAGCGGCGAGGTGGCGCCGCGGTCCGGCCCAGGAGGCGCGTACCGGAAGGTGAAGGGGTTCTTGGCGACGCCGATGGTGGGAAGCCCGGTCAGCACCCCCAGGTGGCTGGCGAGCCCGAAGCGGCGCGGGTGCGCCAGCCCGTAGCCGTCGCAGACCACGAGGCCGGGGGTGCGGGCGAGGCGGCCGAGAGCGTCGAGCACGGTGGGGATCTCACGGAAGGCGAGCAGGCCGGGGACGTACGGGAAGGAGACCTGGCCGACGGCGGTGGCCCGGTCCACGACGGCGCGGGTGCGGGCGTCCAGGGCGACCGCGGCAGCGGCGACGACATTCCGTTCGTCGTCGTAGGCGACGTCCACCCCGACCACGGTGCCCTCGAATCCCGGTTCCGGGCCTGCTTCGTCGAGCCGTACACGGGGCCGCAGCCGGTCCTGGACCGCACGCGCCCGCTCTTCGTCGGCGGGCCAGTTCCGCAGTTCGTCGTCGCAGGAGATCATTCCGGGAGTGTCCATGATGCCCGCAACGCTACCGAACCGGTGATCGACTCCCCCGACCGCGCGCACCGGCGCCCCTGGAGGTCCTTGATGCCCGACGCACTCCACCAGCTCGACGCCCTCGACCTGGCCGCCCGGCTGCGCCGTCGCGAGCTCTCCGCCAGAGAGGTCGTACAGGCCCATCTGGACCGCATCGACCGGATCAACCCGGCCGTCAACGCCCTCGTCACCCTCGACCCCGAGGGCGCCCTGGCCGCGGCCGCACGCGCCGACGAGCGACTCGTCCGGGGCTCCGCCGTGCCGCCCCTCCACGGGCTGCCGATCGCGTTCAAGGACACCCGTCTCACCCGCGGTATGCGCACCACCCACGGCTCGCCGCTCTTCGCCGAGCACGTCCCGGACGAGGACGATCTGCTGGTGGACCGGCTGCAGCGGGCGGGCGCCATCCGGCTCGGCAAGACCAACGTGCCGGAGTTCGCCGCCGGTTCGCACACCTTCAATGCGGTCTTCGGCACCACCCGCAACCCGTACGACCTCACGCGTTCGGCGGGCGGCAGCAGTGGCGGCGCCGCCGCGGCGCTGGCCTCCGGGATGCAGCCCCTCGCCGACGGCAGCGACATGGGCGGTTCACTGCGCAACCCCGCCTCCTTCTGCAATGTGGTCGGGCTGCGTCCGACGCCGGGCCGCGTCCCCTCACCTCCCGGCGCCGACCTCTGGGACACCCTGTCCGTCCCTGGCCCCATGGGACGGACCGTCGCCGACACCGCGCTGCTGCTGTCGGCGATGGCCGGTCCGGACCCGCGCTGCCCCTTCGGCCTGGAGACCCCGGGAGCGGCGTTCCGGGTGCCGCTCGACCGTGATCTGCGGGGGCTGCGTGTCGCCTGGGCGCCCGACCTGGGAGGGTTCGCGCCGGCCGACCCGGATGTACTCGCCGTTCTGGAGCCCCAGTTGGGGGTCCTGGAGGAGCTCGGCTGCCGTGTCGACACCGCCTGCCCGGACCTCACCGGCGCCGACGAGGCCTTCCGTACGCTGCGGGCACACGGCTTCGACCTCGCCCTCGGCGGCCTGCTCGACGCCGACCGACAGGCCCTCAAACCCAGCATCGTCCGGAACATCGAACAGGGCCGCCGGCTGACCACGGCCGACCTCCACACGGCCACCACGGCCCGCAGCCGGCTGTACCTCGGCGCGCTGGACTTCTTCTCCCGGTACGACCTGCTCCTCGCGCCGGTCAGTCAGGTCACGCCGTTCGACGCGGAGCTGAAGTACCCGCAGGAGGTCGCGGGGCGGCCGACACGGGACTATCTGGACTGGATGCGGTCCGCCTACCTCATCTCGGTGCTCGGGGTGCCCGCCCTTTCGGTCCCCGCGGGATTCACCCCGGGCGGTCTCCCCGTGGGGCTGCAGTTCATCGGTGCGCCGCGCGCCGATCTCGCCGTCCTCCAGGCGGGTCATGCCTACGAGAGCGCGACGCGGCATGGGCGGCACCGCCCGGATCTGCCGGCGGCGTGACGTCGGCTCCCGCCGCCGGCCTCCCGCCGATCCATCAGCTGCCGGTCACTTCCGTACACGCCCTGGCCTGCGCACTCCCTGCGCGGGACAACGCCACGGCCCCGCCCGGGCACCTGCTCTATATTTGCTGCTGTGTTCGTACTGGAACTGACTTATACCGCGCCCCTCGAACGCGTCGACGCCGTTCTGCAGCCGCATGTGGAGTGGCTGCAGAAGGAGTACGCCGCCGGGCACTTCCTCGCCGCCGGCCGCAAGGTCCCCCGGGACGGTGGCGTGATTCTCGCCGCCGGCATGGACCGTGCCACCGTGGAGCGGATCGTTTCCGAGGACCCCTTCACCCGCGCCGGGGTGTGTGAGTACCGGATCACGGAGTTCGTGGCGACGACGACCGCCCCAGCACTGGAGCAGTACCGGGAGCAGCTGCCCTCCTGAGGCGCCGTCGCTCCGGGGCCCGTACCGCAGCTACGAAGTCGTGGTCGGAGGCACCACTGCCGTTTCGGGCGAGCCCGAGTTCGCGGAGGTGGGCGCCGGCGGTGCGGGCCAGCGTCCCCCGTTGCGCCAGTAGTCCTGGATCTCCTCCAGCTGGCGCCCCTTGGTCTCGGGTGCGGTGACGGAGGCGAAGACCAGGGCGGCGAGGGCAAGCACGCCGAGGCCCGCGAAGGTCAGGGCCGCACCCGCCCAGGCCATCAGGGAGGGGAAGAACTGCGCGATCAGAAGATTGGCGACCAGGTCCGCGGTGAGCATCACCGACGCGCCGGTCGAGCGCAGCTGGGCGGGGAACGCCTCGCTCGCATAGACCCAGATCAGTGATCCGAAGCCGAAGTTGAAGGCCGCGGTGAACAGGAGGATCGCGGCGAACCCCACCCAGGTCGTCGCGCCCCGCAGCTCGCCCGTGCCGAAGACCGCCGTCAGGACGGCGAGCATGGCGACCATCGTGCCGATGCCGCTGAGCAGCACCACCCGGCGGCCGAGCCGGTCGATGATGAGGATGGCCAGCACCGTCGCGGCCAGCGAGGCGAGTTGGACGAAGGACGGCAGCAGGAAGCTCTGGCCGTCGCCGGTGAACCCCATCTCCTCGAAGATCTGCGGGCTGTAGTAGGTCACGGCGTTGATGCCGGTGATCTGGCAGAAGAACCCGAGGCCGACGACGAAGACCGCGGCGCGGGCGAAGGGCTTGCGCAGCAGGGAGCGCGCCGATCCGCCGCTCTCTTCTGCCAGCGCGGCCTGCACCGCCGTGACCTCCGCGCGCGGATCGACGTCGGGGTCCGTCAGGGCCATGACCTCGACGGCTCGTTCCGTACGCCCCTTGAGGACGTACCAGCGCGGGGTGTCCGGCAGCCGGAGCAGCGGGATCAGCACGAGTGCGGCCGGGAGTGCGGACAGGCCGAGCATCCAGCGCCAGTGCCCGCCGTCGGACAGGCCCCAGTTGACGAAGTACGTGAGGACGATGCCCGCGACCGTGGCCACTTGGTAGGCGGCGACGGAGGCTCCGCGGATACGTGCCGGGGTCGATTCGGCGACATAGAGCGGGGCGGCGACGATCGAGATGGCGATGCCGAGCAGGAAGCGGACGGTGTCCAGCACGACGACGTTGGGCGCGACCGCGGAGAGGGCGACGAAGACGGCGTACGAGGCGGCGACGATCAGCATCGCGGTCTTACGGCCCAGGGCGTCGGCGAGCTTGCCGCCGATCAGCGCGCCGACGATGGAGCCGAGCACCAGAATGCTGTTGACCAGGCCCTTTTCGGCCTCGGTGAGGTGGAAGTCCTTGCTCAGGAACACCAGGGCGCCGGAGATGCTGCCGGTGTCGTAGCCGTAGATGACACCGACGACGGCGCCGGTGAGCGCGAACATCCGGCCGGTGCGGTGCGCGGTCTTGGGTGACGACGGCGGAGGCGTCGCCGAGAGCGTGGCAATGGACATGCGAAGTCCTCTGTGCGGCGGAGCGGGCCTTGCTGCATGACGGGTCTGCATGACTGATCTTGCGAGTATTCGACTCCTTTCACGCAGCTGTCAACACCTTCCTTCGCGCAGCCTCAAGCACCCTCCCACCCCACCTCCGCTGCACCCAGAAGCCACCCAGAGCCGCGCCTCCAACGCTCCCCTCTGGTGCATCCACTCGTACGAGGGATGGATCGCGGTCGGGATTCTGCGTACAGTCGATTGCAACGAAGCTGAATTTTGCAGTTTCATGCATCCGATTGCCACATCACGGGAGGGTGGGCCATGAGCGAGACCTCGTACATGGAGCAGGAGCTGTGCAGTCAGCCGGAGACCTGGCGGCAGGCCGCGCGGATCGGGGCGGCGGCGGGGCCACTGCCGAAGGCCGGACAGCGAGTGGCCGTCGTCGGCTGCGGCACCTCGTGGTTCATGGCCCAGTCGTATGCGGCGCTCCGCGAGGCCGCCGGGCAGGGGGTGACAGATCCGTTCGCCGCGTCCGAGGCGTTCCTCGGGAGCGACCGCGGCTATGACGCGGTGGTGGCGATCACCCGGTCCGGCACCACCACCGAAGTGCTGCGGGTGCTCGACGCCGTCAAGGGGCGCATCCCGACGGTGACGATCATCGGTGACCCCGGGACACCCGCGATGGCGCTCTCCGACGAGACGGTCGCGCTGCCCTTCGCCGACGAGAAGTCGGTGGTGCAGACCCGTTTCGCGACGACGGCGCTGACACTGCTGCGCGCGCATCTGGGCGAGGACGTCTCCCGGTCGGTGACCGACGCGGAGGTGGCGCTGGCCGCGCCGGTCGAGAAGGAGTGGGTGGACGCCGAACAGTTCTCCTTCCTCGGCTCCGGGTGGACCTTCGGTCTGGCCAACGAGGCGGCGCTCAAGATGCGGGAGGCCTCGCAGAGTTGGACGGAGTCCTATCCCGCGATGGAGTACCGCCACGGTCCCATCGCGATAGCCGCACCGGGCCGGGTGACCTGGCTGTTCGGTCAGGCACCGGACGGGCTGGAGGCCGATGTGGTGCGGACCGGTGCGCGCTTTGTGCGGCATGCGCGCGATCCGCTGGCCGATCTGGTGCTGGTCCAGCGGGTGGCTCTGGAGCGGGCCCGTGCCCGTGGGCTGGACCCGGACAACCCGCGGAGCCTGACCCGTTCAGTGATGCTCGAGACGCCGGCCGCCTCCTAATCACCCATCTTCCCCGCTCAACCCGCCCTGCCCGTAAGGGAGAAGGGAGCCGGCATCCCATGCCACTCGTTCCGACCTCATCCATCGTCGAAGCCGCACGTGAGGCGCGGGCCGGTGCCGCGGCCTTCAACGTCATCCATCTGGAAACCGCCGAGGCGCTCGTCACCGCCGCCGAGCGCACGGGTGTCCCCCTGATCCTTCAGATCAGCGAGAACTGCATCCGCTATCACGGCAGCCTGCTGCCCCTCACCCGCGCCACACTCGCCCTCGCCGAGGAGTCCACGGCCCGGATCGCGGTCCACCTCGACCACATCACCGATGCGGACCTCGTCCGTCGGGGCGTCACCGCCGGGGTGGGCTCCGTCATGGTGGACGCCTCCGCCCTTCCGTACGAGGAGAACGTCGCCACCACCGCCGAGCTGACCGCCTGGTGCCATGACCACGGCGCGTATGTCGAGGCCGAACTCGGCGAGGTCGGCGGCAAGGACGGGGTCCACGCCCCTGGGGTGCGCACAGACCCGGACGAAGCCCTGGCGTTCGTCCGCGCGACAGGCGTGGACGCCCTCGCCGTGGCCGTCGGCTCCTCCCATGCGATGCATGAACGCACAGCCGTGCTGGACAATGACCTCATCACGGCGCTGCGCAGCACACTGCCGGTACCGCTGGTCCTGCACGGTTCCTCGGGTGTGCCGGACGAAGAGCTGCGGCGTGCCATCGCCGCCGGAATGACGAAGATCAATATCTCCACTCATCTGGTCTCCGTTTTCACCCGCTCGATACGGCAGACGCTGGGCGCCGACCCCTCGCTCGTCGACTCCCGCAAGTACATGAAGCCGGCCCGGGAGGAGGTGGCCGGGGAGGCGGCGAGGCTGCTGGAGGTGCTGGGTACTCCCACGGCGGTTCCGGGCCAGTACGCGGCCCAGGCGACTGCCCAGGGCTGAGCCGGCGGACATCACGGCAGCCCCAGGCCCCACGTCACGGGCAAGCCCCCGCGGCGGCACCTGCTTGACGTCCCGCCCGGGGCCGCCGGGACTGTCGGGGCTGCCGTGCCCACCGGGACAGGGGGTGACCACCGGGTACCACCGCGCGTCACCGTGAGGTGCCGAGACGAATTAGGCTCACGCCATGAAGCGCCATGAACGGATGAACGCACTGCTCGAGCTGCTCGGGGACCGCGGCCGGGTGGACGTCGAGGAGGCGGCGACCGCACTGGAGGTGTCCGCCGCCACGATGCGGCGCGACATGGACGCCCTGGCCGAGCAGCAGCTGCTGACCCGCACCCGGGGCGGGGCCGTGCTCAGTTCGGTGGCGTACGACCTGCCCATCCGCTACAAGCACGCGCACCGGTCGGCGGAGAAGGAGGCGGTGGCGAAGGCCGCGGCGAAGCTGGTCGAGCGGGGGGATGTGGTCGGGCTGAGCGGGGGCACGACGACCACGGCGATCGCCCGGGTGCTCGCCACCCGCCCGGATTTCGCGGAGGCCGGCCCGCAGCCTCATCTGACGATCGTCACCAACTCCCTCAACATCGCCAACGAGCTGGCCGTGCGGCCGCAGATCAAGATCGTGCTCACCGGCGGGGTCGCACACTCACGGTCGTTCGAACTCGTCGGCCCCTTCAGCGAGTTGGTGCTGCAGCAGATCTCCATCGACATCGCGTTCATCGGGGCCAACGGTATGGACCCGATGATGGGAGCCACGGTGCACGACGAGGCGGAGGCCCGGGTCAACCGCCTCATGGCCGAGCGTGCCCGGCGTGCCGTGGTCGTCGCGGACTCGTCGAAGATCGGCGAGCGCTGCTTCGCCCGGGTCGGCGACGCGGATGTCTTCGACACCTTCATCACGGACAACGGAACGAAGGAGGCAACCCGCCGCGAGTTCGCGGACCGAGGGCTGAAGGTGGTGACGGCCCGTACGTCGGTCGGCGAGTGAGGCGCTGGCTGGCGTGACAGACCACACGATGCATGGCGGATGACTGACGACGAGACAGGCGACATGTCGGATGGCGGGCGCTGGGCGGCGGACCGGGCGGCGGGCGCTGGGCGGCGGGCGGGCGGGCGGCGAGACGCTCGGCGCTGGGCGCCGTTGCCTGGGGAACCGCGGTCTGTGGAGCTTCCTCACATGCGCCGTACGGCGGGTTGGCCTCGGGTGCGCCGCAGACCGGACCCTCGCGCGTACGCCCTGTAACGGGCGTCCCTGGTGGGTCCGGTGGGTCCGGTGAGTGCGGCGCGTCGGGCGAGTTCAGTGACGGGCATTGTCAGGTGCGGCCGGTGATGAGCTGCCTCAAGTAAGGGCTGCGGCGGGCTTGCTCAGTGAGGCTTGCGATGGGCGCGCCTCACGTGAGGCCTGCGGTGGGCTTCCCGAGATGCGCCACATGGCGGGGCTGTGCTGACCAAGCCCCCGTGACCGGCGAAGGGGACGTGGCGCCAGAGGCCCCGCCCCCCCCGGAATGCCGGAGTGCCGGAGGGGCTACCAGACCTCGTCCCCCCGGAGGGCGGCGTCGGCGCCGCCGTCGACGAAGACGATCTGGCCGGTGACGTGGGTGTTCTCGGGAGAAGTGAGCCAGGCGAGCAGCGGGGCGACCTGTTCGGGGCGGGCGTGGCCGTGCAGGGGCATGGGGACGCTCGTGTCGACGACCTTACGGATTGCGGGGTCGGCGAGCATGGGCTCGGTCATGGGGGTCACGGTCGTGCCGGGGGCCACGGCGTTGAGGGGGATACCGGCGGCGGCCCAGTCGTCGGAGGCCGCCGTACGGCGGAGCCAGCGGGTGACCGCCTGCTTGGACGCGCCGTAGATGGCATACCCCTCGCTCCGGTCGATGGCCGCCTGGGCCGCGGCGACGGCTGCCTCCTCGTCGCCGGCGAGCGCCGCGTCGACGATGGCCTGGTCGGCCGGGTGGATCGAGGCGACAGATGAAATCAGCACGGCGCGCGGGTCCGTACCGGCGGCGAGTAGCGGGCGCAGTCCTTCGAGGGTGGCGACGGCGCCGAAGTAGTTGACCTGGACGGTACGCGGGTCGAAGTGGGCGAGGCCGGCGCCGGCGATCACGGCGTCGAGTCGACCGCCGGTCAACTCATGGGCTCGGTGCACCAGTTGCGTACGGCCCTCGGGAGTGGCGAGGTCCGCGGAAATATCGGTGCCCGCGAGATCGGCGCCGATGACGCTGTGGCCCTGGGCGCGGAGGTAGGCGGTGGTGGCCCTGCCTATGCCGGAGGCGGCTCCGGTGACGAGGTAGGTACGGGGCTGGTGCTCCGGCGTGGACATGCTCGACTCCTTCACTGACACGTTCTGACTCTGACTGCGCTCTGGTGGTTCTGACTCTTGACCTTGGCCCTGCCTTGGCCGGCCTTGGCTCTGATCTTGGTGCTGGCCTTGGTGCTGGCCTTGGTTCTTCTACTCCCGGCCTTGGCTCTGGCACTCGCCCGGAACCTGACTCCGGCCCAGATCTGCTCCTCGCCCAGATCTGGTCCTCGCCCGGATCTGGTTTCGGCCCTGAATTGGCTCTCGGGCCAGCCCCGTTCCTGACTCGGCTACTGGCCTTTCTCCTGGCCTCGGCTCTGGTCCTGCCCTGGCCCTCGGGGACTGGCGCTGGCCTTACCCCTGACCGTGGTGCCGGGCTTGGCCCTGAACTCACTCCCTGGCCCTGGCACCTGCCCGACCTTGCCCCCTATTCCCCTCCCCCTGGCTCTCGGCGTTGCCCTGCCCCGGCCCGCCCCCATGCCTCAACCCAGGCCCCGGCCTCGGCCTCGGTTCCAGTTCCGGTTCCGGCCTGCCCCTGGCTCTCGGCGTTGCGCCTGCCCTGCCCGCCCCCTTCCCCCACCCCAGGTCCAGGCCCCAGCTCCGACTCCGGCTCCGGCTCCGGCTCCGGCCTGGCCTTGGCCCCGACCCCGCTCCGGCAGGCCCCCGCGGCCCCGGCGCAAGCCCCGGTTACGGCCCAGCCCTGCCCCGTTCCCAGACCCCAGCCCAAGCCCGGTTCCGGCACGGCCCCTTAACCCCGCCCGGCCCTGGCCACAGCTCGACCCCACCCGGACCCTGGGACCCGACCCGGACCCTGACCCGGGTCCCGGATCTCGCCCCACCTCTCCCCCAACTACCTCTCCCCCACCCCTCCACCCCTCGTTCCGCCCTCGCCCCCGCCTCCGCACTGGCTCCAGCACTGGCTCCGGTGCCGCCGCCGGACGCTGGCCGGGCGTCGCTTTCCGTGCCGTCGCCGGGTGTTGCTCGGTGCCAGCGTCGGCGTGTTGCTTTCCGTACCGGCGTCAGGCATTGGCACCCATGCCGCAACCAGGTGTTGCTGGTCGGTACCGATCAGCGTTAGTCGGTCCCGATCGGCGCTGGCCAGCGCTTGCTGGTCACCACCGGCCGGTACTGGTCGGCCCCGACCCGTGGCGCGCGTCGCATCGACGGTGAACGCGCGGACCAACCCCCGTTACGTCAGGGCCGGGCCCAGGGCAGGAGTCGCAATCAACGAAGGAGCAAAAAAACAAGCCAGCCCCCACAGTTCAAGCAACCCCAGCGGGCCCAGCTGGTCAGTCGACCCGCCGACCCGCCGACCAGTCAGAGCCGACCACCACCCAGCCGACCCCCCACCCACCGTCACCCTACGCTTTTCTGGCACGGCGTGCCAATAAGCCACCCCGTGACAAAATATCGCCCCGGGAGGACACGACGCCCACACGGCCGGCAGAGGGAGAACGAAAGACAGATGACCGCAGCGCGAGGCAGGCCGACGTTGACCGAGCGGCGGCGGCAGGAGACCCGGCTGGAGATTGCGGAGAGCGCGGCGGCGCTGTTCTCGGATCAGGGGTACGAGGCGACGACCGTTGAGGACATCGCGTCGGCGGCCGGTATCTCGCTGCGCACCTTCTACCGCTACTGCGCGGCGAAGGAGGACGCGCTGACGCCCGTCATGACGTCCAGTGTCGGCGTACTCGTCGAGGAGCTGGCCGGGCGGCCGGTCGGCGAACCGCTGAGCAGCGCCGTGGCGGCGTCCTTCACCTCATCGACGTCGGCCCGGCGGCTCGCGGACCCCGAGCAGGCCCGCCGGCTGGTCCGGGTGATGGGCACCGTTCCGGCCATTCGGATGCGGTGGCTCGCGGCGGGGCGGGAGATGCAGGACCAGCTGGTGCCGGTGCTCGCGGCACGCAAGGGCGCGCCGGAGAACAGCATGGAGGTACGGCTGCTGGCCTGCGCGCTGCTCGACGCGATCAGCGTGGCCATGGAGCACTGGGCCTGGCAGGACGAACCGGAGGACGTGGCGGAGCTGACCCGCCGCGCGCTGGACTATCTGCGGATCGACGAGCTGTAGCGGGGCGGGCCCGGCCCGTTCCGAAACTGTCGCGCTTATGTCCCGCTTGTGTCCCCGTGTGGAACCCGGGGCTGATTTCCATGGGGCCGGTGTGGACAATGAGGAACGAACGTGCGAACACGGTAGGGGTTCGCAAGCAAGTTCCACTGCCTTCACAAGCAAGTTCCACTGCTTTCAACGGGGGAGATCACGTGCGGAAGATCATGGCCATAGCGCTCGCCACCGTCGCGTGCAGCGCCTCGCTGACCCTGGCCACCGCCTCGGACGCGGCCGCCGCCGGCCAGGGGCCGCAGTGCGTCAGAGTGCAGAAGTACTTCAGCAAGGGCCATCAGCGCTATGTCCGCCTGAAGAACCTGTGCACACAGCGGACCTCGTGCTTCACCATCGTCGTTCCGCACCGCCCCGACCCGCACGGCCGCCTCCCCAAGGGCGTGACCAAGAACGTGAAGTACGGCACCACCGCGGCGCCGCGGGCGCTGTATGTGAAGAACGTTTCCTGCTGAGCCGCCGCACCTCCGGGCGCCGGGCACGGCGGCCGGAGGTCAGGCGCGTACCGCGACGCCGTCCAGCACCATCGAGAGGTACTGGCGGGCGATCTCCTCGGGGCTGTGCTGCCCGCCCGGCCGGTACCAGCTCGCCGCCACCCAGACGGTGTCGCGGACGAAGCGGTAGGTGAGCCGGATGTCGAGGTCCGTGCGGAACACCCCGTCGGCCACACCGCGTTCCAGGGTGCCCAGCCACGCCGTCTTGAACTTCTGCTGGGAGTCGGCGAGATAGCCGAAGCGCGGCTGTGCGGCGAGGTGCTTGGACTCCTTCTGGTAGATGGCGACGGCGGCGCGGTGCCGGTCGATCTCCCGGAAGGACTCGGTGACCAGCGCCTCGATGGTCTCCCTGGGGCCGAGGCCGGCGGCGAGTACGGCGTCATAGCCGTCCCACAGCTCGGTCAGGAAGCTGGACAAGATCTCGTCCAGCATCGATTCCTTCGAGTCGAAGTGGTAGTAGAGGCTGCCCGCGAGCATGCCGGCTTCGTCCGCGATGCGGCGGACGGTGGTGGCGTTGTAGCCGTGCGCGGCGAATACCTCCGCCGCGATGGTGAGCAGTTCGCGGCGACGCTCGGGCGAAGCGCCGGCGGTCGTCGTCTTCTTCTTGGCGGCTGGCACCCGGCCATTGTCACCCTCCACGCCACCCCGCCCGTCGTCCACCCGTCGCTCGCTTTTCTCCCGCCCGTCGCCCAGCTCGCCGCTCCCGGTACCTCCTCACACCCACGACGAGTATTTCACTGGTAAAACACCTGCTAACCTTCTTCTCATGGGGAAGCATGTCGAGCCGTCCGGGAAGAGTGCGGGCGGCGTTCCGGGGAGCGCGGCGCGGGTCCGGCCCCTGCCGGTCCGGAGCGCCGTGCGGCTGCGGCGCCCCCTCGACATCTGGCACAAACCGGCGCTCAGCGCGGTGGCGGCCCTGGCGATCCCCGACCTCACGCTGTACGCGCTGGGGCGGCTGGACCTGATCCTGTACACCTCGGCCGGGGCGATGTGCGCCCTGTACGCGCACGGGCTGCCGTACGCCGCCCGCGCCCGCACCCTGCTCTGGGTCGTGCTCGGCATGGTCGCGAGCCTCGGTGTCGCGCTGACCGCCGCCTCGCTGATCACCTCGACCGCCCTGCTCGTCGTGGGCGCCTCGCTGGTCGCCGCGGTCCACAAGGTGGTCTGTGACGCGACGCGCATCGGCCCGCCGGGCAACGTCATCCTGACCTTCATCACCGCGTCGGCGTTCTTCGTGCCGCAGCACCTCGGGCAGGTGCCCCCGCACCTGGCTCTCGCGCTCGGCGCCGGAGGGCTCGCCTGGCTGGTCTGTATGGCTCCGGCACTGCTGCGGCCGCAGGGGCCGGAGCGGATCGCGGTCGCCCGTGCGCTGGAGGCGGCCGCGGGGCTGCTGCGTAAGGAAGCGGACGCCGGCGGCGGGGAGCCGGCCGGGGCGGCGCACGCCCGTCATGCCGCCGCGGCCACGGTGAACGCCGCCTGGCACACGCTGTTCCTGGTCCCGGTCGCCACCCCGGCCAAGGCCGCGGCGCGGTCCGGGCTCGAACGGCTGCTGGTGCGCGCCGAGTCGGCGTTGGGGGGTACGGAGGACGCCGACGAGGTGGGCGCGGGGGCCGGACCGCACGAGGTCCGGTTCCCCGGGGCCGAGGCCGGCCGGCTGGGAAGCTGGGCGCGTGAACTGCGCGGCGGGCGGGCGGTGCCCGAGGTCGCGGTGTCCGCGGCGCGGGCCGGGGAGTTGGCGGGTGCCGTCGCGCAGACGCCGGGGCGGCGGCCCGCGCCCGGTCAGCCACGTGGGGTGCGGGCGGTGCTGGCCCGGCTCGCGCCCGGGTCGCCGCTGCTGCCCATCGGTGTGCGGGTCGCCACCGGGTGTGTGCTGGCGGGCTGGGCGTCGATGGCCGTCGGAGTGGGGCACCCGTACTGGGCCGTGGTGACCGCGGCCTCCATCTACCAGGCCAACACCACGCTCTCCTGGCAGCGGGCGCTGCAGCGCACCCTGGGCAATCTGCTCGGGCTGCTCCTCTACACCGCACTGCTGCCGCTGATACACGGCGGACCGCTCGCGATGATCGCGATCGTGCTGGCCTGCCAGTTCGGCGCGGAGGCCGGTATCACCCGCAACTACTGGCTCGGTTCGGTGTGTGTCACCCCGATGGCGCTGCTGTTGACCCAGTTCGGCAGTCAGGTGCCGGCGGGGACGCTGATCGCCGACCGCTGGACCGACACCCTGGTAGGGGCGGTCGTGGGCCTGGTCTGCTGCGTCCTGGTCACCAACCGGCGTGCCGCGAACCGTATCGAGGCCGCCCTGGGGCGGGTCGCGGCCGCGGAGGCCGACGCGGTCCGGCTGCTCACGGCGGGGCCCACGGCCGGCGCCGACGAGGCCCGGGAAGCCGGCTGGGCCCGTGACCGGCTGGCGGGAGGTCTGCTGGAACTCCGGGAGGCGGTGGAGGTCGCAGCCGGTGAGTGGTGGCAGCCGGCCCTGCCTCAGGAGCGGATCGCCCACGCCGAACAGCGGGGCCACCGGGCGCTGGCCGGTCTCGTCCGGCGGCTCTCGGCGCCGGCACTCGCCGCCTGACCCGTGCGCCCGCCCGGCGCCGTACGCAGGCACAATTGACGGCGTACGGCATGGCCGAGAGGAGAGTGCGGGTGACCGAGGACATCGTCGCGGGGGTGCTGCGCCAGTGGCAGCAGGTGCACCCCGGGCTGGACACCGGCCCGATGGCGGTGATCGGACGGCTCAACCGCTGTTCCGCGCTGCTGCAGCAGGCGGCCGACGCGCCCCTGAGGACGGCCGGACTCACCCGCCCCGAGTTCGACATCCTCGGCACCTTGCGCCGGATGGACCGCGAGCTGACCCCCGGACGGGTGGCCCGCGAGACCTTCGCCTCCGGTGCCGCGGTCACCAAGCGGGTGCGTCAGCTGGAGGAACGGGGACTGATCGTCCGCCGCCCCGACGAACGCGACCGCCGCGTCAGCCACCTCTCACTGTCCGACGAGGGACGCGACACCATCGACCGGCTGTTGCCCGAACAGCTCCGGTACGAGGCGTCGCTGCTCGACGGCATCGGCGCTGAGCGGCAGGAGGAACTCTCCACGGCGCTGGGCGAGTTGCTGGTGGTTCTGGAGGGGCGGCTCGGCAGCCTGCTGGAGTGAGGCGGCGGCCCGACGGGAGTGGCCCGCAGGCAGGAGCGGCGGACACCCGTCGGGAGTGCCCCGGGGCAGGAGCGGCGGGCGCGAGCAGGAGCGGCGGGCCCGCCTCGTCCGGCCGGCCAGCCGGCCCGAGACCCCGTACGTCCCCGCGCAAGGCCCCGCCTCCCGCCCGCTGTCAGGGTTCCAGCCGGGCGATCCGGCCCCGTTCGCCCGCGGCCCAGCAGCCCAGGTCGGGGGCGCAGTCGACGGTGTCGTACGAACCGTCGTCGAAGGTGCGCCAGGTACGGCCGCCGTCGAGGGTCAGATCGCTGCCGGACGGGCCGACCGCGAGGGCGAGGTGGCGGGAGTGCGGGAGCCAGACGGCGCCGGAACGGTACGCCTTCGGGGGTGCGGTGGCCGGCGTCCAGCCGGCGCCGGCGTCGTGGCTGACCGCGGCGGCACGGGGTGAGGGCTGGTCGGGGCGGTAGTCGCCGCCGACCGCGAGGGCGTGGGCGCGGTCGCGGACGGCGAGCGCGAAGACGCCGCGCGCCGGGTCGCCCGCGGGGACCGGGGTGTCGCTGACCGACCAGGTGCGCCCGCGGTCGGCGGTGTGCAGGACGCGGGCGGTGGCCGCGCCGCCGGTGGCGATCCAGGCGTCCCGGCTGCCGGAGGAGACCAGGCACTGGCCACTGGCGGCGAAGGCGGCCTCGCCCTGCTGGGCGGGCGGCATGCCGTCCGACGGCAGCACCCGCCATCGGCGGCCGCCGTCCGCGGTGGACAGGATGCGGTACCTGCCGTCCACGGGGTCGCTGAGCGCGATGCCGTGCCGTCGGTCGAAGAAGGTCAGGCAGTCGTAGAAGGCACGGGAGTCGGGGTTGCGGAAGCTCTCGGTCCAGGTGGCGCCCGCGTCGTCGGTACGGAAGACGCGGGAGGCCGCGCCCTCCCCGATCGCGAGGACGACGGCGCGGCGGGCGCCGAACGCCTCGATGTCGCGGAACTCCAGTTCCCCGGCGCCGGGTGGGGAGATATCGCTCCAGTGCTTGCCGCCGTCGCGGGTGCGCAGCACGGTGCCGGCGGTGCCCGCGGCCCAGGCGGTCGTACGGCTGACCGCCGCCAGACCGCGGAAGCGGGCGGTGCTGCCGCTGTCCTTGAGCCGCCAGCCGGCGTGCGGGGTGGTGAGTGCGGCCGCCGACAGCGGAGCCCGGGGCGGGGCGGACGGCCTCGCGTGGGGCGCCGCGTAGGACGACGTGGCGGGAGCGGTGGAGGGGGCCGCGGCGGCGGGGCCGGCAGCCATCATGGCGAGGGCCGCGGCACCGGCCGTGAGGGCCGCCCGGCGTCCGGCGCTGCCAGTTCGCGGCCTCCCGCCCGTCCCCCGGTCCGACCCCGTACACAACAAACGCCCCATGCGCTGCATTTCGCCCCACCCCGCTCCGGTTGTGGGCTGGAAGCTAGCCCAGCCCGACCGCGCCGTCCAGACCGCCGCCCCTCGCCGCCGGGCCCCTCGCCCGTCACTGCCCGCACCCTCTGATGAGCCCTCGGTGGCGACGGCGGTGCGGCCGTCACGGCCTCATACGCCTGACGGGCGGTCACTTCGGGGCTCCGAGCGCCGAACCTGCGCTCCGGAGCCCCAGCAAAGAGGGCATATGCGTACATTCAAAGGCCCGTGACGCAGGTCACGTAGGAATCCAATGCACCTGGCGCGATGGCCCGTGCGTCTTACTGGTCGAAGCCTCAATGAACCGCACCGCATGCAAGGGAGCCGGCGATGTCCAGCGTCATCGAACAAGCCGTTCAGGCCCGTCTCATCGCGACCGTTCCCCGGTCGCAGGTGATTCCGGCGAGCCTGCGTTACGACCGCACCGACCCGTTCGCGGTGCGGCTGGTCTTTCCGCCGGCCGCGTCGCTGGACGGGGCGGAGGTGACCTGGACGTTCGGGCGCGAGCTGCTGGAGGAGGGGCTCCGCGAGCCCGCCGGTGCGGGGGACGTACAGATCTGGCCGTACGACGCCGACGCCGTGGTGGTGGAGTTCCACGCGGCGGGCGGCATGGCGGTGGTGCAGTTCGAGACGCGGGAACTGAGGACCTTTCTGACGCGGTCGTACGAGCTCGTCGCGCAGGGCGACGAGGCGCGGCACCTGGACGTCGAGGCCGATCTCGCGGCTCTGCTGCGCGAGGCCTGAGCCACCCCCGTCAGCGCCGGAACCGCCCGGCCCCCGTCACCCGGCTCCGCCCCCGCCCCGGACCTCCGCCGCGCACCTCACCCGGCGCCCACCGACCCCGCACCGGCCTGCACCGCGCCCCCCTCCCCCGCACCCGCCGGCCGCTCCGCGCCGAAGAGGTGCGCCAGGTGCAGATCCAGCAGCCGTAGTGCGGTCTCGGGGCTGTGCACGTCCAGCAGGACATAGGTGGCGAGCCCGTCGGCCACGCCGATCAGCAGCATCGCCTCGTCCTCGGTGGCGCGCTCCGGCGGCAGTTCGCCGCGGTCCGCGGCCCGCCGCAGCTGGTCGGCGAAGAAGGCGCGGAGCTGGGGGATACCGTTCCTGGCCTCACCGCGCAGCGCCTCGTCATGGACGGCGCGGGCGTAGTACGCGGCGCCGACCAGCAGCCCGACACGGCTTCTGTCGTCCAGCGGCAGCATGCCCGACAGGCAGGCCCGCAGTACCTCACGGGGTGTCGGCTCCCCGGCCAGCGCCTCGATGCGTTCCCTGATCCGCTCCCCGGCGAGCCGGTTGATGTGCCGGAGGGCGAAGAGCAGCATCTCGTCCCTGGTGCGGAAGTAGTGCTGCAACCGGCCGAGCGAGATGCCGGCCTCCGCGGCGACATCGCGCAGGCTCACCCCGTCCAGACCACGGGTGCCGGCGATCCGCCACAGCGCCTCGGAGATCTCCTGGCGCCGGGCTTCGTGGTCCACCTTCTTGGGCACGGATGACCTCCCTCATGCGGGGCGCGGTTTCTCGCGCGCGGGGTCGGCTTCGCGACCCCGGCCCGCTTTTACAAGTCGCTTGTACCGTTATAACGTACCGCTACTCAATACACTTGACTTGGAAACCGGTGCCCCTCATGCCCGAGCACGCCGCCCCGCTGCTGCGACCACCCCGCCACCGTGTCGACCCCCGGGCCCGCCGCTGGTGGACGCTGCAGGCACTGCTGACGCTCAGCGGACCGATGCTGCTCACCGCGCTCACCCTGGCGGTGCTGTCCCTGCTCTTCTTCCCGGGTGCGCTGCCGTGGCTGGGCCCGCTGCTGCTGGTCGTGCTGGTGCTGCCGGCCCTCGGCTATCTGCTGGTGATGCCGCGGTGGCGGTACGCGGTGCACGCCTGGGAGCTGGGCGGCCGGGCGGTCTACGCGGCGGGCGGCTGGTTCTGGCAGAAGCGGCGGATCGCGCCGCTCAGCCGGGTGCAGACCGTGGACACCGTGCGCGGCCCGCTCCAGCGGCGGTACGGGCTGGCCACGGTGACCGTCACCACCGCCTCGACCGCGGGCGACATCAAGATCGCCGGACTGTCCGACGCGGACGCCGAGGAGCTGTCCCGGCGGATCGGTGAGGCCGCCCAGGACGTGCCGGGTGATGCCGCATGAGCACACCACGGGAACCCGGTACGCCCGGTATACGCCCCGACGCCTCCGCCCGCCCCGGGCTCGGCACCGCATCCGGCGCCCCCTGGGAGGAGACGCCGTGGCGGCGGCTCGATCCGCGCACCCTGCTGGTGCACTGCGGCTGGATGGCGGCGCCCCTCGGTTCGCTGGCGCTGACGGCGCTGGCCACCGGGGGCCGGATCACCACCCGGGCCTGGATCACGCTCGCCGCCATCGCCGCCTCGTTCGCGGTCGTCACCACGATCGGCCTGATCCGGTGGGCCCGTACGGAGTTCCGGATCACCACGGCCTCACATCGGGACGGACCGGGCGGCGGCTCCCCCACCCTCGACGTGCGCAGCGGCCTGCTGACCCGGCGGCTGCGCAGCGTGCCGCTGCACCGCATCCGCACCGTCGACCTGACCGCGACACCGGTGCACCGGCTGCTGGGCGTCACCGTGCTGCGGGCGGGTACGGCGGGCTCGGGTGACGGTGGCAGCGAGCTGTCGCTGGAGGCGCTCGCTGCCCCCGAGGCGGAGCAGCTGCGGACCGAGCTGCTCGCATACGCCGACGCCGAGGCGGTCGCGAACGACCCGGTGGTGGCCCGTATCAGCTGGCGCTGGCTGCGCTATGCGCCGCTGACCTTCTGGGTCATCGGCGGGGTGTTCGTGGTGGCCGGAGGGATCTACCGGGTGCTGGACGGCATCGGCATCGAGCCCTGGAAACTCGGCATCGTCCAGCGGGCGTTCACCGAGTTCGGCGCCAGTGCGCTCTGGCTGACGATCCCGGCGGCGCTGCTCGCCGTCCTCGCCCTCGGCTCGGTCGGTGCCGTCGTGATGTACGTCGAGAACTGGTGGAACTACTGCCTGGAGTGGACCGACGCACGCACCCTGCGGGTGCGCCGCGGGCTGCTCACCACCCGTGCGGTCACCATCGAACGGGCCCGGCTGCGCGGGGTGGTGCTGCGGGAGCCGCTGCTGCTGCGGGCCGGCGGCGGCGCGCTGGTGCGCGCGGTGGCCGGCGGGCTGGGCGACCGCGAGGAGAACCGCAAGCGCAGTGGGCTGCTGCCGCCTGCGCCGCGCGCCGAGGCGCTGCGGGTGGCGGGCGGCGCCCTGCGCTCGCCCTTCCCGGGAAGCACCGCACCGGCGGCACTGACACCGCACCCCCGGATCGCGCTGCGCCGGCGCCGGGTGCGCGGTCTGCTGTTCGCGGTCCTTCCGGGCACCGCCGTGCTCGCCGGTCTCGGCCTGGCGTTCACTCCCGTCCTGCTGCACTGCGCCTGGATCTACGCGGTGCTCACCACGGCGATGACCCTGTGGCTGGCCCGGGACGCGTACCGCAATCTGGGACACGGGGTGCACGGACCGTATCTGGTCGCCCGCTCGGGCACCTTCAGCCGTGACACCGTCGCCCTGCAGCGCGAGGCCATCGCGGCCTGGACGTTCTCGACCTCGCCGTTCACCCGCCGGGCCGGTCTCGTCACACTCACCGCCGCGGTCGCGGCGGGCGAGGACGGCTACCGCATCCCGGACCTCCCGGCGGCCGCGGCCGCCGCGTTCGCCACGGAGGCGGCGCCGGGAATCCTGGACGAGTTCCTGGTGCACCCGGGGGCCGAGCACCTTCCGGGGCAGCGGGCGCGGTAGCGGCTGCTCACGGGAACGCGCGGTGCCTGCCGGGCCGTTGGGGCGCGGGCCCGGGGCGCCGCCCAGGGCCGTCGGCGCCGTCGGCGGCCGTCGCGTACGGCAGCGGGCGCACACGGCGGCGACGCGCCAACGCAACTCCCGGGCGGCCGCCGGGCACGCGCCCGAGCCGGACCCGCAGCCGTACTACCTGCACGGCACGAGGCCGGCACCGCCGAAACGTGAGACACCTCACACCCGCGTCACGTGCACGACGGGGCCGGGCGCCGCGTCTAACTGGACGAGCCTTTGCCCATGTCCCGATAGCCGTGAGGGAGCAGCGCGATGAATCCCGTCATCGACCAAGCCGTCCAGGTCCGCCTCATCGCCACCGGCCCCGGCCCGCACCCGGTCCCCGCGGTGCTGCAGTACCAGCCCGCCGATCCGCTGGCCGTGCGGATGTCCTTCCCGCCGGAGATCTCGCTGAACGGCTCGGCGGTGGACTGGGCCTTCGCCCGCGAACTGCTCGACGAGGGCCTGCGGGTGCCGGCCGGGCGGGGCGATGTGCGGGTGCGGCCGTCCGGCCCGGACCGCACGGTGATGGAGTTCCACGCGGACGAGGGCGTCGCCATGGTCCAGTTGAGGACCGCGGATGTACGGCGGTTCCTCGCCCGCTCCTACGAGGCGGTGCCCGCGGGCGCCGAGTCGGCCCACCTCGGCATGGAGCGCGACCTCGCGGAGCTGTTCGGCGCGGCGTGAGAGACAGCGGGGCGCCGGTACCCCGGAACATGCTTGAGGGCGGCCCGGCGGCCGCCCTCACCTGATATCTGCGCCCGGCGGGCCGCCGAAGCCCCGGACGGAGCACCGGGACTTCGCGGACAGCACACCTAGCGCTTCGGGAACCCGAACCCGTAGCCCTGCTGCTTCATCCACGGCAGCAGGCGGTCCAGCGCGTCGACGGTCCGGGAACGGTCGCCGCCGCCGTCGTGGAACAGGACCGTCGGGCCGTTGGGGAGTTCGCGGCGTACCGTGGAGTCGATCATCTCGACGCCGCCGCCCTCGAAGTCCTTGCTGTCGACGTTCCAGCCCAGCGGTCGCATGCCGTGCTCCGCGGCCAGCTTCCGGCTGTAGGGCGTGAAGGCGCCGCCGGGGGCGCGGTAGTACTCGACCTGGGCGCCGCCCGCCGCGTCCTCGATCATCTTCTGGGCGTCGAGTATCTGCTGCGACTGGTAGCTCTCCGGCTGGTGATCCATACCGGTGTTGTGGCTGGTGGTGTGGTCGCAGAGCTTGTGCCCGGCGGCCACCACCTGCTTGACCAGGTCGGGGTGCGCCTTGGCCTGCGGGCCGATCATGCAGAAGACTGCCTTGACGTTCTGCCGCTTCAGCACCTCAAGCACCTTCGGCGTCCAGACCGGGTCGGGGCCGTCGTCGATGGTGATGTTCAGGCTGCGGCCCGGACGGTCCGAGGAGTGCACGATGGAGGAGTCGACGACCCGGGGAGCCTTCTTCGGCGGCTTGGCGGCGTCCGCCGCGCTGGAGTCCGAGCCGGCTCCGGAGAAGATGAGCGCCCCCGCGGCCGCGAGTGCCACGACAGCCGCCGCGGTCACTCCGATGATGCCGCTCTCTTTACCGAAGCCCCGTGCCATTCCCGTTCCCGTCCCTCGTACCGTGTCCTTGTGCGTTCCGCGGGGCGGTGGGTGCTGTGCACGCACCGCCCTGCACCAGGACAGATGCGTCAGGGACCGGACAGGCTGCTCCTGTTACCGATCCATCACGAAACTTATTGATACTGGACCCCATGCCACGTGTACTTCTGATCGAGGACGACGCCGCCGTACGGGACGGAGTGACCCTCGCGCTCCGGCGGCGCGGCCATGAAGTGGCCGCCGCGGCCAGCGGTGAGGAAGGCCTCGACGTCCTGCCGGGCTTCCGCCCGGACATCGTGCTGCTGGACCTGATGCTCCCCGGCAAGGACGGCTTCGAGGTCTGCCGGCTGATCCGCGCCGACCGGCAGCTCCCGATCATCATGCTCACCGCGCGTGGCGACGATCTCGATGTGGTGCTCGGCCTGGAGGCCGGCGCCGACGACTACATCGTCAAGCCCGCCCGTGGCGAGGTCCTCGAAGCGCGCATCCGTGCGGTGCTGCGCCGGACCGCGCTGCCGGCCGACGGCACCCCGGCCGCCGCCGAGCCGGGCCCGGCCCCGGTCGAGACCTACGGTGAACTGGCCATAGACCGCGCCGGGCTGGTCGTCGGCAAGGGCGGCCAGGACCTGGCGCTGGCCCCCTCGGAGATGAAACTGCTGCTGTTCCTGTCCGCCACCCCGGGGCAGGTCTTCAGCCGCCAGCAGCTGCTGGAGCAGGTCTGGGAGCACAGCTACCACGGCGACGCGCGGCTGGTGGACGCCTGTGTGATGCGGCTGCGGACGAAGATAGAGGACACCCCGCGCAGTCCCCGTTACGTGCAGACCGTGCGCGGCTTCGGCTACCGCTTCGGGCCCCTGTGAAGCGCCCCCGCCGCTGGGCGGACCTCCCCCGTCTCCGGCGCGGGAACGCCCAGCTGCTGCGTGGGCTGCGGGCCCGGCTCGTCGTGGGGTTCCTGGTGGTCGCCGCGGTCAGTGCGCTGACCACCGCGCTGCTCACCTACCAGGAGGCCCGGAACGCGATCCTCCAGCGCTCCCAGGACATCGCCGTCAACGATCTCCGGGCCCAGGTCAACTCGCTGGCACCGGAGCTGCCGGTGCCGCCGTCGCAGGCCGATCTGGACTCCTTCCGGGTCCAGCTGGAGCGCTCCGGCAAGTCCCGGGACTGGGACATCTCGGTGCACTACCGGGGTGTCCGCGACAGCGGTGACGGGAGTCTGCGCGGCGATGTCGAGATCCCGGCCGGCCTCAAGGAGTCGGTCGAGAAGCGCCATGTGCCGGTCTTCCAGCGCGTGGACCGGGGCGGGGACCCCTGGCTGCTGATCGGGATGCCGGTACGGCAGTCCGACGGCGAGGCCTCCGCGCTGTCGGTGTACGCCCAGCTCCCGCTGTACGCCGAGGAGTCCAATGTCGAGGCGCTGGTGAGCGCCGCACAGCGGGGCGCGCTGCCGGTGCTGGTGCTGACCGTGATCCCGGCGCTGCTCGCCGCGCGCGGGGTGCTCCGGCCCGTACGCGGGCTGCGGCAGGCCGCCGGGCGGATCGCCGAGGGCAAGCTGGACACCCGCCTGGAGGTCAAGGGCGGCGACGAACTCGCCGACCTGTCCCGGACGTTCAACGACATGGCGGCCCGGCTGGAGGAGAGCATGGCCGAGCTGCGCCGGCTGGAGTCCAACGCCCGCCGGTTCGCGGCCGATGTCTCGCACGAGCTGCGGACCCCGCTCGCGGCGATGACCGCGGTCACCGACGTGCTCGACGAGGACGCCGACTCCCTCGACCCCGACACCGCCTCCGCGGTCCGGCTGATCAGCCAGGAGACCGGGAAGCTGGCGCGGATGGTGGAGGATCTGATGGAGGTCTCGCGGTTCGACGCGGGGGCCGCGGCGCTCCATCTCGACGAGGTGGACGTCGCCGAGACCATCCGCAAGACCCTCCAGGCCAGGGCCTGGCAGAAGCGGGTGACGGCGGAGCTGCCGGCCGGCGTACGGGCCCGGCTCGATCCACGGCGGCTCGACGTGGTGGTCGCCAACCTGGTCGGCAACGCCCTGCACCACGGCGGTGAGCCGGTCCGGGTGCGGCTGCACGCCCCCGAGCCGGACGCGGAGCGGCTGCTGATCGAGATCTCCGACAGCGGGCCCGGTATCGACCCTGAGGTCCTGCCGCATGTCTTCGAGCGCTTCTACAAGGCGGACTCCGCCCGCGCCCGTTCGGAGGGCAGCGGCCTGGGGCTGGCCATCGCGATGGAGAACGTACGGCTGCACGGCGGCGTCATGCGCGCCGCCAACTCCCCCGAGGGCGGTGCGGTGTTCACGGTGGACCTGCCGCTGGGCCACGGCGGGGCGAACGACACGGCGGCCGAAGGGTCGGCGGACGCACCGGACGGCCCGTGGGAGACCGGACAGACTCCGGACGACGACCGGGACGACGCACACCCCGAGGCCGCAGAGCCCGGAAAGGAGAGCCACGTATGAGCGTCAGCGACGCCCGGAACACCCCGCGCGCGGCACGGGCCCGGCGGCTCTTCCTGGGAGGCGCCGTCACCGGGGCACTGGCCTGCGCCCTGTCCGGGGCACTGGCCGGCTGCGGGATCGCCCCCACCGATGTCATCGACGCCGGGGAGCCGGCGACCGGCGTGCGGTCCCCGGGCCAGCCCGAGGCCGATGTCCAGCTGTTCTTCTACGGTCCTTCCGGGCTGCGCTCCGCGACCCGGCCGGCGAAGACCCCGGTCGACCCGGAACAGGCCCTGGAGCTGCTCATGAAGGGCCCCAACCACGCGGAGCGGATGCGCGGCCTGACCAGTGTCCTGCCGAAGTCCCTCGGTGTGCCGAGCGCCGAGACCCGCGAGGGCGCCGTGGTGATCACCCTGCCGCTGGTCGCCGCGGAGCTGGACTCCGGGTCGCTGAACCAGCTGGTGTGCACCGCGGCCAATGCCCGGGTACCGGGGAACCGGCCGTCCGAGGAGATCACCGTGACGCTGGTCAGCAAGACCGACCGGATCGGCCCCATGGTGTGCGGCGGCAACAACGCCTTTCCCGTCGTCGAGCCGAGCCCGACCGGCACCGCATCCGCCACCGGCGGCGGGACCGGCGGCTCCGGTCCGGAGCCAGGCCCGACGGGCTGAACCGCCGCGGACCGCCCGTCACGAACCGCTCGCCGCGCCCCGGCTCCGCGTTACCGTGAAGGCGGGTGCGGTCCTGCCCGCACACCGTCCGGAGAAGCGGCCGACCGGCCCCGAACCTCGGGAGACGTACGCGATGACCGAGCGCAAACCCCCCGGTGTCACCTTCGAGACCTGGGTCGACCGGCAGATCCGCGAGGCGACCGAGCGCGGCGACTTCGCCGGCCTCAAGGGCGCCGGCAAGCCGCTCCCCCACCTCGACCAGCCGTATGACGAGATGTGGTGGATCAAGGACAAGATGCACCGGGAGCACCTCTCCTACCTGCCGCCCTCCCTCGCCCTGCGCAAGGAGGCGGAGGAGGCCCAGGAGGCCGCGGCCGCCGCTCCCACCGAGGCGGCGCTGCGCCGCATCCTGACGGCGGTCAACGAGCGCATCAGCGCAGCGCTGCGCACCCCGCTGGAAGGCCCTCCGCTGAACCTCGTCCCGTTCGACCTCGACGCGGCCGCCCGTGAATGGCGTGCGCGGCACGGGAGTTGAACGAGGGCGTCCCGTCCGGCCGGCGGCCCTGCCCCGCGGTCACGGCCCGGCGGGGCCCAGCCGTACCCGCAGGAACCGCGGCCGGTACAGGTCCACATCGCCGTTGAGCCGGGAGTCGGCCGGGACGCCGGGCGGGCCGAGCCAGTTGATGTCGTAGCTGAGCACGAGCGAGCCGTCCGCGGTGAGTCCGGGGTGTGCCTGCGGGTTGTAGGCGGCGACGTACTGCGGGTCGGGGGCCGGCGGGCGGGGCGGGGTGAGCCGGCCGTTCGGCCCGTGCCAGGGGCCGCGCGGTGAGCAGGACCAGTAGCTGGTGAGGGACCGCACGCCGGCCGCGCCGCCGCCCCCGGTGTCCATGGTGATCAGCACCCAGGCGGGGCCGTCGCGGACGACGGTGAAGGCGCTGCCCACGCCGCGCCGGCCGCCGTCCCGCAGCACCGGCGCGGCCCGCCCGGCCCGCCGCTGCCAGTGGGCCCCGTCCCAGAACCGCCAGCTTCCGCGGTCCCCGAGCCGCCCGGCCGGGACCCGTGCGAGATAGGCGCGGGAGGCCGGTGACGCCGGCGGGTCGTCGCTGCCGAAGACATAGGTCCAGTCGCCGTCGCGGACCGCCGCCACGCCGTAGAGGACCCGCCGGGCCGGGTCCGCCGAGGTCGGGCCCACGGTCCGGGTGATGCCCTCCAGGCGCAGGCCGGGGAGCGAGAGCGTGGCGACCTCGGTGCCGTGCGGCACGCCGAAGATCCACGGTCCGGTGCCGGGGGTGCGGTTCCACAGCAGGACCCGGACCACCTTCTCGGCCGATCCCGGGCCGCGGGGCTCCACGCTCGCGCGGACCGGCCAGCGCCAGCCGCCGCCGGGCGGGTCGGGGAAGAACGGTCCGGGCGCGGCCGCGGTGCCGCCGGTCAGGGTGCGTTCCAGGCGGCCCGAACGGGACATCACCACGGCGGAGTTGTGCCGCAGATAGGGGGTGCCGCCGGTGTCGGCGGTGCGCCAACGGCGGTTCTCCCCGTGCGGGTTGGGCGGCCTCTGCACGCGGTCGAGGAAGGTGTCGGAGAAGAGCCACAGCGTCCGGCCGTCGGGGAGCCGCACCGAGTGGGTGCCGTCGCCGCCGGTCCAGTCATCCGTCCGGGTGTTGTCATTGCCGTATCGGGCGAATTCGGCGGTATGCCGGGAATCGGCGGCCCAGGAGGCGATCCGGCGTCCGGTGCAGTCCGCCGCGCGACCGGGTCCCGCGGACCACGGCAGCGCCCACAGGAACACGGCGACGGCCAGGAGGAGCGTGGCGGCGGTCACGGTGCGGGTCATCGGCGCCTTGGGCATCGCGCTCCTCGGTCGGGTGCCGCGCCCACCGTACTGAACCTGCGCCGACGCCCCCGGCCGACGCGTCCCGTGGCCCCCGTGGGGACTCCTCGTGATACGGGCGACCCGCCCCACCTGCCCCATCCGGCCCGTGGATATCAACATTTCTGCCTGGTCAACGAGTGCAAGGTCACAGCTGGAGCCCCTGCTCCAGCTAACGGTCGTTCGCTTAGCCTGCTGGCATGACCGCCGAGTCCCCCGAACTCCCCCTGGCCGCAGCCTTCCCGGATGCCGACCGCGCACAGTGGCAGCGTCTCGTCGAAGGCGTGCTGCGCAAATCGGGCGCCGCAGAAGCAACGGGCGACGCCGCCGAGGACGCGCTGGCCACCGACCTCCAGGACGGCATCCGCGTCCGCCCGCTCTATACCGCCGAGGACGGCACGGCCGCCCTGGGCCATCCGGGCTTCCCCCCGTTCGTACGGGCCGGGCGGCCCGAGGGCACCACCGTCGCCGGGTGGGACGTACGCCAGCGCCATGTCCACACCGATCCCGAGCGCGCCAACGAGTCGGTCCTGGCCGACCTGGAGAACGGCGTCACCTCGGTCTGGCTGACCGTCGGCGACGGCGGGGTGCCGGTGACCGGTCTGGAGTGGGCGCTGCAGGGGGTCTATCTGGACCTGGCCGCGGTGGTGCTGGACGCGGGCGCCGATTTCGCGGCGGCCGCCGAGGAGTTGCTGCGGCTGTACACCGCGTCCGGAGCGCCGCTGCGCGAGGCGGCGGGCTGCCTGGGCGCCGACCCGCTCGGGCTGCTGGCCCGTACGGGTGACGACGCGAAGCTGCGCGTCCAGCTGGAGTCGGCCGCCCGGATGGCCGCACGCTGCACCGCCGACGCACCCGGTGTGCGGGCCCTGGCCGTCGACGCGCTGCCGTACCACGAGGCGGGCGGCTCGGCCGCCGAGGAGCTGGGCACCTCGCTCGCCACCGGCGTCGCCTATCTGCGGCAGCTGACCGAGTCCGGTCTCGGCATCGACGACGCCTGCCGGCAGCTGGAGTTCCGCTACGCCGCCACCGCCGACCAGTTCCTGACGATCGCCAAGCTGCGCGCGGCCCGCCGGCTGTGGGCGCGGGTCGCCGAGGTGTGCGGAGCCTCCCCCGAGGCGTCGGCGCAGCGTCAGCACGCCGTCACCTCCACGGTGATGATGACCCGTCGGGACCCGTGGGTGAACATGCTGCGCACCACGGTCGCCGGGCTGTCCGCGGGAGTGGGCGGCGCCGACGCGGTGACCGTGCTGCCGTTCGACGCCGCGCTGGGCCTGCCGGACGCGTTCGCCCGCCGGATCGCCCGGAACACCCAGTCCGTGCTGCTGGAGGAGTCGCACCTGTCGAAGGTGATCGACCCGGCGGGCGGCTCCTGGTACGTGGAGAGCCTCACCGACGAGCTGGCCCGGGCCGCCTGGGCGTGGTTCCAGGAGATCGAGGGGGCGGGCGGCCAGGCCGCGGCACTGCGCTCCGGGATGATCGCCGGCCGGCTGGCCGGCACCTGGGAGCGCCGGACCGCCGACCTCGCCCACCGGCGCGAGCCGGTCACCGGGGTCAGTGAGTTCCCGCACCTCGCCGAGCCGCCGGTGCACCGCGAGCCGGCGCCCGCGCCGATCGGCGGAGGGCTGCCGCGGGTGCGCAGGGACGACGCGTTCGAGCGGCTGCGGGCGCGCTCCGACGCCCATCTGGCGGCGCACGGCGCCCGCCCGAAGGTCTTCCTCGCCGCGCTGGGGCCGGTCGCCACGCACACCGCGCGGGTGGCCTTCGCCGCCAACCTGTTCCAGGCGGGCGGCATCGAGACGGTCACCGAGCCCGCCCCGGTCGATGCCGAGTCGGCCGCCGAGGCCTTCGCCCGCAGCGGCGCGGGGATCGCCTGTCTGTGCGCGAGCGACACGGTGTACGGCGAGCAGGCGGCGGCGGTGGCGGCCGCGCTGACGTCGGCGGGGGCGCTGCGGGTGCACCTGGCCGGCAAGCCGGGCGAGCGGCGGGACGAATTCGCAGCGGCCGGTGTGGACTCCTTCGTCCACACGGGCTGCGACGCGGTCGAGGTGCTGTCCTCGGCCCTGGATGTCATGGAGGTGGCGTGATGAACGACACGACACAACAAGCGGGCGCCATCCCGGACTTCAGCACGGTCGAGCTGGGCGCCCCGGTCACGGCGGACGCCGCCGGTGACACCGGGGAGTGGGCCGCGGCCGTCCAGCAGGCCACCGGCAAGGGCGTGGCGGACCTGACGTGGGAGACCCCGGAGGGCATCGACGTCAAGCCGCTCTACACGGAGGCGGACCTCGACGGTCTGGACTTCCTGGGGACCTACCCGGGCATCACGCCGTATCTGCGCGGCCCGTACCCGACGATGTACGTCAACCAGCCCTGGACGATCCGGCAGTACGCCGGCTTCTCCACCGCCGAGGAGTCCAACGCCTTCTACCGCCGCAACCTCGCGGCCGGCCAGAAGGGCCTGTCGGTCGCCTTCGACCTGCCCACCCACCGCGGCTACGACAGCGACCACCCGCGGGTGACCGGCGATGTCGGCATGGCGGGCGTCGCGATCGACTCGATCTACGACATGCGGCAGCTCTTCGAGGGCATCCCGCTGGACAAGATGACGGTGTCGATGACGATGAACGGCGCGGTTCTGCCCGTTCTCGCCCTCTACATCGTGGCCGCCGAGGAGCAGGGCGTACCGCCCGAGAAGCTGGCCGGGACCATCCAGAACGACATCCTCAAGGAGTTCATGGTCCGCAACACCTACATCTATCCGCCGCAGCCCTCGATGCGGATCATCTCCGACATCTTCGCGTACACCTCGCAGAAGATGCCGCGCTACAACTCCATCTCGATCTCCGGCTACCACATCCAGGAAGCGGGCGCGACGGCCGACCTGGAGCTGGCCTACACCCTCGCCGACGGGGTGGAGTACCTGCGCGCGGGCATCGAGGCGGGCATGGACGTGGACTCCTTCGCCCCGCGCCTGTCGTTCTTCTGGGCGATCGGCATGAACTTCTTCATGGAGATCGCCAAGCTGCGCGCGGCCCGGCTGCTGTGGGCGCGCCTGGTGCAGCGCTTCGATCCGAAGAACCCCAAGTCCCTGTCGCTACGCACCCATTCGCAGACCTCGGGCTGGTCGCTGACCGCGCAGGACGTGTTCAACAACGTCACCCGCACCTGTGTGGAGGCGATGGCCGCCACCCAGGGCCACACCCAGTCGCTGCACACCAACGCCCTCGACGAGGCGCTGGCGCTGCCCACCGACTTCTCCGCCCGGATCGCCCGCAACACCCAGCTGTTCCTGCAGCAGGAGTCGGGCACCTGCCGGGTCATCGACCCGTGGGGCGGCAGCGCGTACATCGAGAAGCTCACCCACGACCTGGCGCAGCGGGCCTGGCAGCACATCGAGGAGGTCGAGGCGGCCGGCGGGATGGCCAAGGCCATCGACGCGGGCATCCCCAAGCTGCGGGTGGAGGAGGCCGCGGCCCGCACCCAGGCGCGGATCGACTCGGGGCGGCAGGCGCTGATCGGCGTCAACAAGTACCGGGTGGAGACCGACGAGGAGATCGAGGTCCTCAAGGTCGACAACTCCTCGGTGCGCGCCCAGCAGATCGAGAAGCTCAAGCGGCTGCGCGCCGAGCGCGACGAGGACGCCTGCCAGGCGGCGCTGCGGGCGCTCACCGCGGCGGCCGAGGCCGGTCCCGGCGAGGGGCTGGAGGGCAATCTGCTGGCACTGGCGGTGGACGCGGCCCGCGCGATGGCGACGGTCGGTGAGATCTCCGACGCACTGGAGACGGTCTACGGACGGCACTCCGGCCAGATCCGTACGATCTCCGGTGTGTACCGAGACGAAGCGGGCCCCTCCTCCGGCGTCGAGCGCACCCGGGACCTGGTGGCCGAGTTCGAGCGTGCCGAGGGCCGCCGGCCGCGCATCCTGGTGGCCAAGATGGGCCAGGACGGCCATGACCGCGGCCAGAAGGTGATCGCCACGGCCTTCGCCGACCTGGGCTTCGACGTCGATGTCGGCCCGCTGTTCCAGACGCCGGCCGAGGTCGCCCGCCAGGCCGTGGAGGCGGACGTCCACATCGTCGGGGTGTCCTCGCTGGCGGCCGGGCACCTCACCCTGGTGCCCGCGCTGAAGGAAGCGCTCGCCGCCGAGGACCGTGAGGACATCACGATCGTGGTGGGCGGGGTGATCCCGCCGCAGGACGTGCAGCCGCTGCGGGACATGGGCGCCGCCGCGGTCTTCCTGCCCGGCACGGTCATTCCCGAGGCCGCCCACGATCTGGTGCGGGAACTGGCGTCGGCCCTCGGCCACGAGCTCTGAGCGGGGGGCCATGCCTGCGACGATCGATGTCGAACGGTACGCCGAGGGGGTCCGGGCGGGTTCCCGCGCCTGGATCGCCCGCGCCGTCACCCTGGTCGAGTCCACCCGCCCGGACCACCGGGCGGCGGCCCAGCGGCTGCTGGTCGAACTGCTGCCGCACTCCGGCGCGGCCCGCAGAGTCGGCATCAGCGGGGTGCCGGGTGTCGGCAAGTCGACCTTCATCGACGCGCTCGGCACGCTGCTGACCGGGATGGGGCACCGGGTGGCGGTGCTCGCCGTCGACCCGTCCTCCAGCCGTACCGGCGGCTCCATCCTGGGCGACAAGACCCGGATGGAGCGGCTGGCGACCGACCCGGCCGCGTTCGTCCGGCCCTCCCCGACGTCCGGCACGCTGGGCGGGGTGGCGCGGGCCACCCGGGAGTCCATCGTGGTGATGGAGGCGGCCGGCTATGACGTGATCCTGGTGGAGACGGTCGGGGTGGGCCAGTCCGAGACCACCGTCGCCAACATGGTCGACACCTTTCTGCTGCTCACCCTGGCGCGCACCGGCGACCAGCTCCAGGGCATCAAGAAGGGCGTGCTGGAGCTGGCGGACCTGGTCTCCGTCAACAAGGCCGACGGTCCGCACGAGCGCGACGCCCGCTCCGCGGCCCGCGAACTCTCCGGTGCGCTACGGCTGTTGCAGCCTCCGGACGCCGCCTGGACGCCGCCCGTGCTGACCTGCAGCGCCCGCGAGGGCACGGGTCTGAAGGGCGTCTGGGAGCGGGTCGAGCAGCATCGCACGCTGCTGGAGTCGACCGGCGCGCTGGCCGAGCGGCGCCGGGTCCAGCAGGTCGACTGGACCTGGTCGATGGTGCGCGAGCGGCTGATCGACCGCCTCCAGGAACACCCCGAGGTGCGCCGGGTCGGCCCCGAGGTCGAACGTGCGGTGCGCGCGGGCGAGATCACCGCGACGCTGGCCGCCGAACACCTGCTGACGGCGTTCGGCCTGGCGGAGAACGGCCCGGCGGCGGAGTAGGCGGACCTCCCGAGGGCGCTCCTTCCGGATACGCCTCGCCGCGCAGGCGGGCGTCCGCAAGGAGCACCCTCAGGGGGTGTCCGCACCCCGCTGTGCCTCCATGCGCAGTCGTCTGTCCCGTCTGCCGGTCACCACACGGAGCGGGATCAGCACCGCCCACCACAGCTTCGCGCCCGTCGGTGAGACGAAGGCGAGCGGTACGGCGGTGACGAAGACCAGCACCGTCCCCGCCAGGTCGAGGACGTCGTTGCGCACGATGCGGTCGGGCAGCGCCTCGCTCGCCAGCCACGGCCGTTTCCACAGCACCAGCGTCAGCGCGAGCTGCACCGCCCCCATGACCGCGACGGCGCCGGAGTAGATGGACACCGCCTGCGGCAGGTCGCCGTACTCGGCCAGCAGGGTGGTGGGGAAGGGCATCAGGGCGACCAGCCCCAGGCCGAGCAGCACCAGCCTGATGACCGCCCCGTCCACCTCGCGTACGCATTGGAAGAGCTGGTAGTGGCCGCGCCAGAACGCCGCGATGACCAGCAGGCTGAGCGCGTACGCCCACACTTTGGGCATCACGTCCCGCAGCGCCTGCGCGAATCCGGCGGAGTCCAGCCCGCCGGGCAGCGCGATGTCCAGCGCCAGCAGCGTCATCGCGATGGCGAACACGCCGTCGGACAACGCGAGGAGCCGGTCCGCGCTCCCCTCGTCGTCCCGTAGCTTCTGGAGCTTCCGGCCACCGTTCATCACCCCACTTTAGGATCACTCGCCCCGGAATATTCCGATTGATCCCTTGGAGATATCGAGCCGCCTCACTCCCCCGGTCAGCTCCGGACGGGCCACGGCTCGCTCTCGGCGGCCGCGACGGCGCGTCGCTCCCGTTCGGCGAAGTATGCGAGGGCCAGGTCCCGGCTGCGACGGCGACCCCGCCGTGGTCGAGTCCGGCCGCATCGGCCAACTCCCGTCGGGCGTCATTGAGTTCGTCCAGTACCTGCTCGCTTCGGGCAGACCTCAGCCGCGCACCGACATCGCCGCCCAGACCGTCTTCCCCGACCGGTCGGGGGGCGTCCAGCCCCAGGATTCACTCAGCGTGTCGACGATCTGCAGGCCGCGCCCGGACTCCGCGAGCTCGCTGCGGGGCCGGATGACCGGCGCGCCGGGGCCGGCGTCCGAGACCGCGCACAGCACGGTGCTCTCCTGCCGGGTCAGCGCGAGCCAGGCGTTGCAGAAGGGTGCGGGCGCCGCGGCGCCCTCCCCGTCCGGGCCGGGCTCCCGGAAGCCGTGGCGCAGGGCGTTGCTGACGAGTTCGGAGACGACCAGCACCGCGTCGTCCGCGAGACCGGCGCACACCTGCCAGCCTTCGAGGGTCGCCCGGGTGAAGCGGCGGGCCTCCGGCACCGTGCGGGCGGAGCTGCTGAGGGCACAGGCGGCGAATCCGTCGGGGGCGGGCAGCCACCCCACGTCCTCACAGGGTTCCTCCCGAAGCGCGTCGTGCACGGTCTCTGCCGGATGTGTGGTCATCACCATCTCCGCGAAGGGGATTTCGGGGTGGGCCGGACTGCCTCGGAGGGCTAATATCCTCGGCAGTCGTCGCCCGGTGCAAGTGCATCTGCAATTACATCGGTAAGGACGGCGCCCCAGGGGCTCGATCACGCCAAGGTGAGCGCGGGCCCGGCATCGGTCGGAGGAATGCCCTCCAGCAAGGGAGCAGTCGTGATGGAGTCGGTGAGCAACGGCATGCAGGCGACCAGCATCGAAGGCGCCGTCTGGCGCAAGAGCCGCCGCAGCAACCCCAGTGGCAACTGCGTTGAACTGGCGGTTCTTTCGGACGGCGGAGTGGCGGTGCGCAACTCCCGGTTCGCCTCCGGTCCGGCACTCGTCTACACCCGCGCCGAGATGGTGGCCTTCGTCCAGGGCGCCAAGGACGGCGACTTCGACGATCTCGTCGGCACGGACTGACGCGGACGCGGCCACGAGTGGCGCATATGTCGACCGGATAGTCTCCCCGGCTGTACGGGGAGTTGGCGCGATGGGACACTGGGCGCTCGCCCGACCACCCAGGGGAGTCAGGATGAGCGAGCGCCGCAGGGGAACCTCCTCGGCCGGAGGCCGGGGGAGACACGTGAAGAGGTGCGCGCCCCGCGATTGCGGGGCCGAGCGAAGCGAGGTTTCGGCATGAGTGCCGCGCAGCCCAGCAGCGGCCCGTCCCTGCGCCGCTATCTCGACCACCCCCGGGGCGGCCCGACCGTCCTGCGTATCGTGCTGGGCACCCAGCTCCGCCGGCTGCGGGAAGAGGCGGGCATCACCCGGGAGGCCGCCGGGGACGCCATCCGCGGCTCCCACGCCAAGATCAGCCGGCTGGAACTGGGCCGGGTGAGCTGCAAGGAGCGCGATGTCGCCGATCTGCTGACGCTCTACCACGTCACGGACGAGGCGGTCCGCGCCGACTTCCTGAACCTGGCCCGCCGGACCAGCAGCCCCGGTTGGTGGCACCAGTACGGCGATGTGCTGCCCGGCTGGTTCGAGACGCACATCGGCCTCGAAGAGGCCGCCTCCGTGATCCGCACCTACGAAGTCCAGTTCGTGCCGGGCCTGTTGCAGACCGCGGACTACGCCCGTGCGGTGGCGCAGCTCGGCCACCCGCGCTCCTCGCCCGAGGAGATCGAGCGCCGGGTGCGGCTGCGGGTCCAGCGTCAGGAGCTGCTGACCGTTCCGGACGCGCCGCGGGTGTGGGCGGTGATCGACGAGGCCTCACTGCGCCGCCCGCTCGGCGGCCCCGAGGTGATGACGGGGCAGCTCAGGCATCTGCTGAAGATGACCGAGCTGCCGAACGTCACACTGCAGATCGCTCCGTTCAGCCTCGGCGGACTGGCGGCGGCCGGTGGTCCGATCACGATCCTGCGGTTCCTGGAGCCGGACCTGCCGGACATCGTCTATCTGGAGCAGCTCACCAGCGCGCTCTATCTGGACAAGCGCGATGATGTGGACCACTACCTCGCGGTGATGGACCGGCTCAGCGCACAGTCCGAGTCGCCGCGCGAGTCCGTGACGATCCTGGAGCGGCTGCTCAAGCAGGAGAGCTGAGCGCACGGCGCCGACGCGGCGAGCGGGGCGGGGCACCCACCGGGGTGCCCCGCCCCGCTCGCACGTGACGGGGCATCCGCCCGGCGGGGCCTACGACTTGCGGGCCACTCCGCCGTACTCGATCCACTCCTGGGTGAGCTGCTTGGGGCCGATGTCCGCGTCCGGCTTCCAGGTGGAGACCTCCACCAGGCCCGGCTCCAGGACCTCCAGGCCGTCCAGGAAGCCGGCCAGTTCGTGCGCCTGCCGCACCCGGCCCCACTGGCCGTGGGTGGAGACCCGCATGAACTCGGTGACGAAGTCGCGGGTCGCGGCGTCCTCGCTGACCAGCTGGCACACCACCAGGAAGCTGCCCGGCGCCAGCCGGTCGGCGACCCGCTTGATCAGACCGGCCGGATCGTCGGCGTCCGGTATGCAGTGGAGCACGGAGACGAACAGCGCGGCGACGGGCTGGTCGAAGTCGATCAGCCGCTCGACCTCGGGACTGCCGAAGATGCCGTCGGTGTCCCGCATGTCCGCCTGGATGACGGCGGTGTGGGCGTTCTCCTCCAGCAGGGCCCGGCCGTGGGCCAGCACGATGGGGTCGTTGTCGACGTAGACCACCCGGGACTGCGGGTCGACCTGCTGGGCGACCTGGTGGACGTTGTCCTGGGTCGGCAGGCCTGATCCGTGGTCGATGAACTGCCGGATGCCGTGCTCCCGGGCCAGCCAGCGGACCACCCGCTGCAGGAAGCGCCGGTTGTTGATCGCCAGCACCTGGGTGCTGGGTACGACCTTGCTCAGCTCGTCGCAGGCCTCGCGGTCGACGGCGTAGTTGTCCTTGCCGCCGAGGTAGTAGTCGTACATCCGCGCCACACTCGGGATGCTGACGTCGACGGCGCTGGACTGCGGTCGCGTTTCTTGGCTCATTCCACACTTTCCCGTCGCTTCGGCAGCCTCAGCCAGGGGGCAGCGGCCGATCGTTGCGTGATTGTACGACCACGCCCCGCAGTCCCCAACATACCTAGCGGAGGGCGGTTGTTGCAGACGAGCGGCCGTGTTTCCCGGCGCCGGCCGAGAGCTGACGAGACGTCATGGGGCGCCACCGAACGGGGAGGAGAGTCCGGCCGGCGCGGGGGTACGGGCCGCCGCCACGCCACTCACAGGCGGCGGCCCGTTCCATTTTTCCGGCGACACCCAACGCCGGGCACGCCCCCGCGCGGTCGGGCCCGCCCAGGAACATCTCGGGCCCAGCCGCATCCGGCCGCCTCGGCAGCCACCCGGACAACTGCCGTTGCGGAATGGAGCGTTGCATGAGGGCGCCTACCACCGTCACCCCGCTTTACACCTGCCGAAGACGACCCGGGCCGACGGTTCCGTCCGCCAACAACCTGACTCCGACGTAAACTTACTTGTGAGTAATGCTGGGATAAGCTCCACGGATGAGCGATATACGCAGGCGACGCGTCCCCCGGCCGGTCCGGGAACAGCTGATCATCGACGCGGCGATCGGGGTCTTCGCCAAGCGCGGCTACCACGCCTCCTCGGTCGACGAGATCGCGGAACTCGCCGGGATCACCAAGCCGATGGTCTATCTCTATCTCGACTCCAAGGAGGGGCTGTTTCTCGCCTGTCTGCGTCGTGAGGCCGAGCGCCTGGTGGCCGCGTTCCGGGCCACCACGGGCCCCGCGCCCTCCCCCGAACTGCGCCTGCGGGCCGGGCTGCTGGCGTTCTTCACCTTCGTCACCGCCCACCCGGACAGCTGGGTGGTGCTGCACCGCCAGGCGCCGGAGCTGACCCCGGCGATAGCGGCGGAGCTGGCGCGGACCCGGCGGGCGCTGCTCGGCGAGGTCTCCGGGCTCGTCCGGACCTGCGGGGCGGACGGCGCCGGGGCCGCCTGCCCCGACGACGAGGCCGACTTCGTGGCGTACACCCTGGTCGGGGCGGCGGACTCGCTGACCGACTGGATGACGCTCCATCCCGAGGAGCCCCCGGAGCGGATCACCCTGCGGCTGATGAACATGGTGTGGGTCGGGATGCGCAACGTCCTCGACGGTGAGGTGTGGACGACGCCGGCCGGGGAGGGGTAGGGGCAGCCGATCTCCGTCCCCTACTGGCGGGCGGCCCGGCCCGGTGGGTAGAAGGGACGGATGACCATGAACGAGAGTCAACTGACGCCCCTTCCGGGAATCCCGGCCACCGCCGAGGAGATGGTCCTGGCCAACCAGGCCAACTGGGACGCCCGCACCCCGGTCCATGTGGCCAGCGCCTTCTACGGGCTGGACGGCTCACGCACCGCCGAGGACTGGTTCGCGCCCTTCGAGTGGACCGATCTCGGCGAGCTGACCGGGCGGGACGTGCTGCATCTGCAGTGCCATCTGGGCACCGAGACGGCCGCGTTCGCCGAACGGGGCGCGGCACACACGGTGGGGCTGGACTTCTCCGCGGCGGCGGTCGCGGAGGCCCGGCGGCTCGCCGCGGAGGCCGGCCGGAGCATGGCGTTCGTCCAGGCGGATGTGCACCGGGCCCCGGAGGCGCTCGGTGCGCGGCGGTTCGATGTGATCTACACCGGCAAGGGGGCGCTCTGCTATCTGCCGGATCTGCCCACCTGGGCCGGGATCGTCAGCTCGCTGCTGCGGCCCGGCGGGACGTTCTATCTGGTCGAGTTCCATCCGCTCCTGGACTCGCTGGGCCCGGCCGGCGGCCCGGACCAGCAGGATCTCCGGCTGCGGAACGACTACTTAGGCGGCCGTGGTCCCCTCCGGAGCGATACGCCGTGCACGTACACCGACGGGCCGCCGGTGCAGGGCGCGACGACGAGCTATGAGTGGCGGCACGGCCTCGGGGAGGTCATCTCCGCCGTGATCGGCGCGGGGCTGACCGTCGAACTGGTGCGGGAGACCGAACTGCTGCCCTGGAAGCGGTTCGACACCATGGTCCCGGCCGAGAACGGCTGGTGGCGGCTGCCGCCGTCGGAGCCGATCGTCCCGCTGCTGTACGCGCTGCGGGCGGTCAAGCGCTGAGACGCCGGCGGACCGCCTCGCCGGTCCCGGGCCTCATGGGCACCGGGACCGGCGAGGTCCCCGGACCTCCGTTCTCAGCCCGTCGGTCCGTGGAACCGGCGGTGGGTCAGCGCCCACCAGACCTCGGCCAGATCCGCCGGGTCGCGGAGGCTGGTGCCGGTGATCTCCTCGAAGCGGCGGAGGCGGTTGCGCAGGGTGTTGGGGTGGACGTAGAGGGTCCGCGCGGCTGCGTCCAGACGCAGCCCCTGCCGCAGATAGGCGGCCGCGGCCTCCTCCAGCTGGGCGCCGTCCTCACCCCGTTCGGCCAGCGGCGCCAGCCGGAGCCGTACCAGCTGCTCCCCCACGGCCGGCAGCGCCACGACCGTGGCCCGCAGCCCCAGCTCCTCGCGGGTGAACGCCCCGACGAGCCCGAATCCGGCGGCGGCCCGCAGCGCCTGGGTAGCGCGGGTGAATTCGGTGGCCACACCGGACGCGGGCACCGGGGCACCCAGTCCCAGCATCAGACTGCGGCACAGCCCGGCCGGGCGCCCCACCAGCAGTCCGGCCACATCCCCGTCCACGGTCGTGACCAGGGGCCGGCCCGCCTCGTCCAGGGCGAGCCAGGGACGGAGCAGGCCGACGATCCGGTGGAAGGCACCGTCGCCGGGGCCGGCGTGGTCCGCGGCGGCCCCGTCCGGCCCGCCGGGCGGGGAGACCTCGGGCAGCTGTGCACGGAACGGGAGGCGGAGGGTGCGGTGCCCGTAGGCGCCGTCCCCCGCCGCGTCGTCGGCGGGCCGCTCGGGCCGGTATCCGGCGTCCGGGCCGTCACCGGTGAACCCGGCGCCCGGGGCGCCGGGACCGGCCGGGGACTTGTCCCACCGCACCTCACCGAGCAGCAGGGCGCGCACCATCGCCGCATGCCGGCGGTCCGCCGCCGGGTCGTCGCCCTGGAGCCCGACCCGGCAACCGCGGACGATCCGCAGCGTGTTGGCGTCGACCCAGGCGCGCAGGGTCTCGGCGATCGGCAGCAGATCCTCGGCGGTCCCGCCCCGGCCGGTCATCTCCTCACCGAACCGCCGCCAGACGATGTCCGTACCGATCCGGTAGGCCGAGATGATGTCCTCGACGGGCAACGAGCGGGCCAGGGCGCTCACCTCGTCGAGGTGGGTCGCCGGGATGCCGTTCGCCGGGACGTCGTCGCGGCCGGTCTCCCGTGCGGTCCGCCGCTCCTCGGCCCAGCGCTCCACCAGCGAGAGGCCGTTGCGCAGGGAGGCCAGCACCCGGGGGCGCAGCACGTCCGCCGGCACCGCCGCGTAGGAGGGGAGTTGGGCCCGCAGGCCGTCGATGACCTCGTCGGTGAGCGCGTCGATGCCGTCGTGCAGCGCGGCGGCGGAATCCGGCACCGTTGTGGAAGTCTCCACCCGTCCCCTCCCGACTCGGTGTCTTTCCCCATGGCGAAAGCGATCATTCGTCGCCATGCTACGAGGAAGCCGCCCGAACCCCTACAGATGTTCGATGTTGGATGACTTTTCCCCAGCCGTCCTGACTCGTCCCGGCGTTCGGTGCGCGGCCCCGCTGTCCTCCCCCGTCCCCCGCACCATCGAGGAATTCCATGGCTGTTTCCTGGCGTCGTATCGCGGTGCCCGCCGCCGCGATCGGCGTGCTCGTCCCCGCCGCCCTCGGCACCCACGCCCTGCTCTCGGGCCCCGACGAGCCGCGCACGTCCTCGGCCGGCATACCCGCCGCCGGGCCGACGGCCCCCGGTGCCGTGCCCGACGACGCCCGCGCCTCGGGTCCGGAGGGCACCGCCGCGGTCGCCCGGCCGTCCGACGCACCGACCCGCTCCGGCAATTCGGTCTCCGTGCAGCTCTCGTCGTACGACGCGCAGCGCAAGCAGGCGGAACTCAAGCCGTCGGCCGGCAAGACCGTACGGACCGGTGATGTGATCGCCGCCGCGCCCAACCGGCACGCCCCCTCGGGTGCGCTGTTCAAGGTCGGCAAGGTCACCGGCTCCCGCGACGGCAAGGTGCGGGTGACCACCGCCCCCGCCACGCTCTCGGAGCTGCTCGGCGATCAGAAGGTGGACCAGCGCGCGGCGTTGCGGCCCGGTGAGGTCTCGGTCAGGCCGCTCTCCTCGGGTGTCACCGTCAAGACGCCCGCCTCCGGCGCCGGTTCGGAGAGCGGCGGCCCGGCCACTCCGTCCGGCGGTCCGGGCGCGCCGTCCGGCAGCCCGGACGCCACCGCCTCCGGCTCCCCGAGCCCCTCGGCGTCCGGCTCCTCCGGAGTCCGCACCCAGCTCACCCCGTCCGGGACCCGCCCCACCCCCGGCTCGTCCGGCAGCACGCTGTCGCCCGAGGCGCGGAAGGCGCTCACCACCCTGCGGCTGGGCGTCAACGTGCCGCTGCCCAAGGGCGTGCAGGCGACCGCCAAGTCTCCCGCCCGGCTGTCCGGCGAGGTCTCGTTCACTCCCGAGCTGATCTTCCAGTACGAGAAGCGCGGCGGGCTGAACCTGCTGCCGCAGCGCGCGGCCATCGGCCTGGGCGGCTCCTACGGCTACGGCTGGCAGGTGCACGGCAAGGTCCGGGGCAAGGCGGACACCGGGCAGGTCGCGGTGCCGCTCGCGGCGGTCACCGGACGGCATGTCTTCTGGGTGGGCCCGGTTCCCGTCGTGGTCAGCACCGAGGTCACCTTCACCTACCGCTTCACCGCGGACGGCCGCATCGTGCTCGACGCCGACCAGCGCACCGCCGGTTCGTTCGCCGTCGGCGCGACGTACGACCGCGACCACGGCGGGTGGAAGCCGCTGCACGAGGCGCGGCAGCAGACGAAGGGCGGGGCTCCGCGGGTCGAGGGCGCGGCCACCGCGACGGCCCGTGTCGGGGCGCATGCCGAGGTGTTCCTCTACGACACCGCGGGCGTCGGCGGTGATCTGTCCGTCCACCTCACCGGGCGGGCCGCCGGGGCGTCCGACGGCGGTGCCCCGGCGTGGGCGCTCAGCGCGGGCTACGACCTGAAGACCGAGCTGATGCTGCAACTGAAGATCTTCGGCATCAAGGTCGCGGACCTGCGGACCACGCCGTTCGCCCTGCACGACGAGCGGAAGCTCTTCGGACGGGGAAAGCTGCCCCCCGTCTGATCCCGCTCCTGACCGGCGCCCCCGGGGACAGCTCGTCCCCGGGGGCGCCGTGCGCTGTGGCGGCCGGGCCGGTCCGGCCGCGGGTCACCCCAGCCGCCGGTACACCGAGCGCAGCAACTGCTCCTTGGCCGGTCCGCCGACCCGCCACTCCAGCCGCCAGGTGTCCGGCCCGACGGCGGTGAAGGTCCCCTCGTACCGGTCCGCGGCACAGGGGTGCACGGCGGTCCACCGGCCGGTCCTGAGGTCGAGGTCGTGGAAGGGCCGGCCGTCGGCGAAGTCGATCGCGGCGGTGCCGTCCGGGCGGGGCCGCCAGCGCAGCGTGCGGCACGCCGGATGCACCGTCCCGCCCCAGCTGAGCTGCCCCTCCTCGTGGTGCAGCAGCCCCTCGCCCGCCGGTCCCGGCCGGAACTCGGCGGTGCCGCGGAAGCTGCCCTCGGCGCCGGTCCGCAGGTCGGACACGGTGCGCTCGATGCGCCAGCGGCCGGTGAGGTACGCCGCCACATCGGGGACGGGGTACGGCCCCGCGGCCGGCTCGCCCCGCTCCCGCTCCGGCTGCCGCTCCCGGCCCAGCTCACTGCCCATCCGCCCATTCTCCCGCCCGACCTGACGCCTCACTCCGTCGGCCCCACCCGGCGCCGCTCCCCTCTCCCCCGGCCCCTCGCACCGTGCGGAGCCGTACCGGCCGTCTTACTCTCGGTGCAGTGATCGTCACCGAAGGTCCGCGTGGCGGCGGGCCGCCCGGCGGCCCGACACCGTCGGCCGGGGCACCGCGCCCACCGCGGCCGCCTCGTACGAGCCCGGAGACCGGAGGCACCACCATGCCGGAGCTGTTCATCGGCGGTCAGTGGACCGCAGCGGCCGACGGGCAGGTGCGCGAGATCCGCTGCCCCGCGGACGGCACGCTGGTCGCGACCGTGGACGAGGGCGGGCCGAAGGACGCCGCAGCGGCGGTCTCCGCGGCCCGTACGGCCTTCGACGACGGGTCCTGGCCCCGCACACCGGTGGCCGAGCGTGGCCGTCTGGTGCTCCGCGTCGCCGAGCTGCTGGAGCGCGACCGCGACGTGCTGGCCAAGGCGGAGTCGCTGGACACCGGCAAGCGGCTGGTCGAGAGCGGCTACGACATGGACGACATCGCCAACTGCTTCCGCCACTTCGGTAACCTCGGCGCCGCCGGGGGCACCGACCGGGTGGTGGACGCCGGTGCCGCGGAGATCGACAGCACGGTGCGCCACGAGCCGGTCGGCGTCTGCGCGCTGATCACCCCCTGGAACTACCCGCTGCTCCAGACCGCCTGGAAGGTCGCCCCCTGTCTGGTCGCGGGCAACACCTTCGTCCTGAAGCCCAGTGAACTGACCCCGCACACCGCCGTCCATCTGATGCGGCTGCTGGCGGAGGCCGGGCTGCCCGACGGCGCCGCCAATCTCGTGCTGGGCACCGGCCCGTCCGTCGGGGCGGTGCTGACCGAGGACCCGCGGGTGGACATGGTCTCGTTCACCGGCGGTCTGGTCACCGGCCGCCGCATCATGGCCGCGGCGGCGCCCACCGTGAAGAAGATCGCGCTGGAGCTGGGCGGCAAGAACCCCAACATCGTCTTCGCGGACGCCGACTTCGACACCGCGGTGGACTACGCGCTGATGGCGGTCTTCCTGCACTCCGGGCAGGTCTGCTCGGCGGGCGCCCGGCTGCTCGTCCAGGAGGAGCTGCACGACGCCTTCGTCGACGAACTGGTCTCCCGCGCCCAGCGCATCCGGCTCGGCGGCCCGCTCGACGCGTACGCCCGCACCGGCCCGCTGATCTCGGCCGCGCACCGCGCCAAGGTCGAGGCGTATGTGGCGGCCGGGCTCGACGAGGGGGCGGTCCTGCTCTGCGGCGGCTCCCCGCCCGACGACCCCTCGCTGTCCCACGGCTTCTACTACCTGCCGACCGTGCTGGACGAGTGCACCCCGGACATGTCCGTCGTCCGCGACGAGAGCTTCGGACCGGTGCTGACCGTCGAGCGCTTCCGTGACGAGGACGAGGCGGTCTCGCTCGCCAACGACACGGTGTACGGGCTGGCCGGGGCGGTGTGGACGCAGAACAGCGAACGTGCCCACCGGGTCGCCGCCCGGCTGCGCGCGGGCACGGTGTGGATCAACGACTTCCATCCCTATGTGCCACAGGCGGAGTGGGGCGGCATGAAGCAGTCCGGCGTGGGCCGCGAGCTGGGTCCCGCGGGGCTGGCCGAGTACCAGGAGGCCAAGCACATCTGGCGCAACACCGCACCACGACCCCAGAGGTGGTTCGAGTGACCGGCCCCGAGTCCCCCCGCCCCGGCACCCGGGCGGACGGATCACACGACGACGACTCGCTCGCCGAGCTCGGCTACAAACCGGAACTCAAGCGCACCCTGGGCAACTTCCACACCTTCGCCGCCGGTATCAGCTATATCTCCATCCTCACCGGCACCTTCCAGCTGTTCTACTTCGGCATCGCCCACGGCGGCCCGGCGTACTGGTGGTCCTGGCCGATGGTCTTCGTCGGACAGCTGATGGTGGCGCTGTGCTTCTGTGAGCTGGCCGCCCGCTACCCGGTGGCCGGATCGGTCTACAACTGGGCCAAGAAGCTCGGCGGCCCGCACATCGGCTGGCTCGGCGGCTGGATGATGCTGACCGCGACCATGGTCTCGCTGTCCGCGGTGGCGCTGGCCTACCAGGTGACGCTGCCGCAGATCTCGTCGTGGTTCCAGTTCATCGGCGACGGCACCGGCAAGTCCGCAGCCGAGAACGCCGTCCTGCTCGGCACCGTCCTGATCGCCTTCACCACACTGGTCAACGCCTTCGGCGTCAAGCTCATGGCACGCATCAACTCCGCGGGCGTGGCGATCGAGCTGATCGCCGCCATCGTGCTGATCCTGCTGCTCGCCGCGCATGTCACCCGCGGCCCCGACGTGGTGACCGACACCTTCGGTCTGGGCGCGGGCGAGAACCTCGGCTACTTCGGCGCGTTCCTCACCGCGTCCCTGGCCTCGGCCTACGTCATGTACGGCTTCGACACCGCCTCGTCACTCGGTGAGGAGTCCAAGGACCCCGGCCGCAACGCCCCCCGCGCGATCCTGCGGGCCCTGGTCGCGTCCTTCCTCATCGGCGGGCTGATCCTGCTGTTCGCGCTGCTGTCCGTGCCCGACCTGCAGGCCGAGCAGCTGAAGGTGGACGGGCTGCAGTACGTGGTGCTCTCCACGCTCGGCTCGACCATCGGGCAGATCGTGCTCTGGTGCGTGGTCATCGCGATCACCGTCTGCGAGCTGGCGGTGCACACCGCCGGCATCCGCCTCGCGTTCGCGATGGCCCGGGACAACAACCTCCCCGCCGCTTCCCTGCTCGCCAAGGTCAGCCCGCGCTTCCAGACGCCGGTGCTGCCGGCCGTCATCATCGGTCTGGTGGCGATCGGCATCCTCGTCATCAACGTCAACCAGCCGCAGATCTTCTCGGTGATCACCAGCATCGCGATCATCATGATCTACCTCGCCTACCTGTCGGTCACCCTGCCGATGCTGGTCCAGCGGCTGCGGGGCAACTGGACACCGGCCAAGGGGAAGTTCTCCCTGGGCAAGTTCGGCCTGCCGGTGAACATCCTGGCGGTGCTCTGGGGCCTGGGAATGTCCCTCAACCTCGCCTGGCCGCGCGCCGCCGTCTACAACGCGACCGGCCCGCAGCACTGGTATCTGCGCTGGGGCGCCTTCCTGTTCATCGGCGTCGTCGCGATCGGCGGCTTCACCTACTACTGGTTCGTCCAGCGCAAGCGCACCGGCGTCCTCGCCATGCACGCCGCCGTCCACCCGGACAGCAGGACCACCGGCGACACCGGCAACCCCACCCCCTGAACCTGGAGACGGCACGATGTCCGAAGAGGCACCTGTGGACGAGTTCGACTACGTCGTGGTCGGCGGCGGTACGGCCGGCTCCGTCGTGGCGGCCCGGCTCAGCGAGGACCCGACGGCCACCGTCTGCCTCCTGGAGGCCGGCCCCTCCGACGTCGGCGACGACAACGTGCTGCGCCTGGACCGCTGGATGGGGCTGCTGGAGTCCGGCTACGACTGGGACTATCCGGTCGAGCCGCAGGAGAACGGCAACAGCTTCCTGCGGCACGCCCGCGCCAAGGTGCTGGGCGGCTGCTCCTCGCACAACTCCTGCATCGCCTTCTGGACCCCGGCCGAGGACCTCGACGAGTGGGCGGCGATGGGCTGTACGGGCTGGGGCGCGGCCGACTGTTTCCCGCTCTTCCAACGGCTGGAGAGCAACGACGGCCCCGGGGACCACCACGGCCGCACCGGCCCGGTCGTCCTGCGCAGCGTCCCGGCGGACGACCCGTGCGGGGTCGCCCTCCTGGAGGCCTGCGCAGCGGCCGGCATCCCGACCACCGCCTTCAACACCGGCCGGACCGTGATCCGGGGCGCGAACTGGTTCCAGATCAACTGCCGCCCCGACGGCACCCGTTCCTCCGCCTCGGTGTCCTACCTCCACCCCGTCATGGGCACCCGCAAGAACCTGGAGGTCCGCACCGGGCTCCAGGCCAGGCGGCTGAACTTCGACTCCGCACGGCACTGTACCGGCGTCGACTACCTCGCCCCCGACCTGATCCACACCCGCACCGTCACCGCCCGCCGCGAGACCGTCGTCTCCTGCGGCTCCATCGACACCCCGAAGCTCCTGATGCTCTCCGGCATCGGCCCGGCCACCCACCTGCGGGCCACCGGCATCGAACCGCTCGTCGACTCCCCCGGCGTCGGCGCCAACCTCCAGGACCACCCGGAGGGCGTGATCATGTGGGACGCCAAGCAGCCCATGGTCCGCTCCTCCACCCAGTGGTGGGAGATCGGCATCTTCGCCGACACCGAGCCGGGGCTGGACCGCCCGGACCTGATGTTCCACTACGGCCAGGTGCCCTTCGACATGAACACCTACCGCCGCGGCTACCCCACCTCGGAGAACGCCTTCTGCCTCACCCCGAACGTCACCCGCGCCCGCTCCCTGGGCACCGTGCGGCTGCGCACCCGCGACTTCCGCGACAAGCCCAGGGTCGACCCGCGCTACTTCACCGACGAACACGACATCCGCGTGATGACCCACGGTCTCCGGCTCGCCCGCGAGATCGTCTCCCAGCCCGCCATGGCCGCGTGGGCCGGCACCGAACTCGCCCCGGGCCCCTCCGCCCGTTCCGACGCCGAACTCCTCGACTACATCCGCACCACCCACAACACCGTCTACCACCCGGCCTGCACGGTCCGCATGGGCGCCGCCGACGACCGGGCGACACCGCTCGACCCGCAGCTGCGCGTCAAGGGCGTCACGGGTCTGCGGGTGGCCGACGGTTCGGTGATGCCGTTCCTGCCGGCGGTGAACCCCTGCATCACGACGATGATGATCGGGGAGAAGTGCGCGGAGATGATCCGCGGCGGCTGACCCGGCCCGCGCACACCAAAGACCTACGAGGTGGGCTCCCTTCGCCGGCATTGTCCGGATCAGGTGCTTGGGGGTCGCCGTCCGGTCTTACGACCTTCCGGCCTCTCAGCCCGACCTTTCCTCTTGTCCTCGGCGAGAGCCAGAACTCCCTTCCCCGAGGCCAGTCCGGTCGAACTCCCTCGCTCGCCCCGTAGGCCGGTCTTCAGGATACTCCCAATCAAAGGGGAATGGAACAGGCATTTTGGACACCTCTCGCCCCGCCGCCCCAGAAATGCAGAAAACCCCTGCTCAGCAGGGGTCTCGCTGGCGTTCGAGGGGGGACACGCACCTTACGCACATGCCGGTGTTGCGGGGCGAGCTCGCAATGGCCATAGCCACCGGTTGGAATCTTGGGTAGGGCACTCAGAACATGGAAACAGGAGCCGCCGGTCGGGTAGGCCATTCACGCCGTCAACCACAACCGAGGTGGGCATTCCCACCTCTACGGGGAGACTGCACCCAGGCAGCTACCACCGCAAGAGGTGACCCCGGCATTCACTCGCACAAGGTGGAGGAGTGCGGCGCCATCCCGCTCGCGATCGCCAATGACTCTCGACCTGGGACGTCACGCGGAGCAGACACGGGGCGCACGTACGAAGGATGCAGCTCGACGATGAAGAACGGACATTCCCCCTGGATGGCAGACATCACGGACACTGGGTCTTGTGGATCCAGAGGAAGAGATGGCGCTGATGGGGCGCAAGCCGTTTTCGGAGGAGTTCCGGGCTGATGCGACAGCCCTGTACCGGTCCGATCCGAAACTTACGTATTCGCAGGTCGCGACGGATCTCGGGGTCCATGCCGAGAAGCTGCGGCAGTGGGTGAAGGCGGCCGGAGCCGCCCCGGGGCCGGATGGGCGGATCTCCCTTCGGCGGTCGGGCCGGAGCAGGCCGGGCGAACGGCCGAGGAGCGCATCGCGCGGCTGGAGGCCGAGAACGCCGCTCTGCGGCAGGAGAACGTCGGCCTGCGCAAGGACCGTGAGGTCCTGGCGGAGGAGCGGGTCATCCTGCGGAAGGCGACGAAGCATTTCGCGTCGGAGACGAGCTGGTGAGCCGCCGCTTTCAGTTCGTTGAGGATCACCAGGAAGACCATGAGGTCACGCGGCTGTGTTCCCTTCTCGGTGTCGTCCGGTCGAGCTTTTACAAGTGGCGGGCCGGCGCCGAGGCCCGTGCGGCGCGGGAGCGCGCGGACGCCGCGCTGGCCCGGCGGATCAAGAAGGTCCACGAGGAGTCCGGTGCCGCCTATGGCTCGCCGCGGATCACCGCAGAGCTGAACGCGGGCGCGAGGGCGGGCGAGCGGGTGAACGAGAAGCGGGTCGCCCGCGTGATGCGCAAGTTCAGCATCGTCGGCACGCACCTGCGCAAGAAGGTCACCACGACCGTGCCCGAGCCCTCCGCGACGCCGGTGCCCGACCTGTTCAAGCGGGACTTCACAGCGCCCGCGCCGAACCTGAAGTACATGGGCGGTATCACATATCTCCCGGTCGGGGACGGCGAGTTCCGCTACCTCGCGACGGTGATCGACTGCTTTAGCCGGCGCGTGGTCGGCTGGTCGATCGCCTCTCACATGCGCACCGAGCTGGTCGCCGACGCGCTGAAAATGGCCGCAGTCACCCGCGGCAGCCTGGACGGCGCGATCTTCCATAGCGATCACGGAGCCCAGTACACATCGAAGGAATTTGCCGATCTGTGCGGCGAGTTGGGCGTGAAACAAGTCCATGGGGGCCGTCGGGACGAGCGCAGACAACGCCGCCTGCGAGAGTTTCCACGCCTCCCTGAAACGAGAGCTCCTCAAGGGCGCCCGGCGCTGGCCCGGGGCCACGGACTGCCGACGCGCCGTCTTCCACTGGCCGAACAGGTACAACACCTGGCGCAGGCACTCGACCAACGGACAGCTCTGCCCTCTCGACTACGAACGCGAGCACGCACTCGCCCCAGATAGGATGGAAAACACCGCATAACCACACAAACCGGTGCCTACCATCCCGGGGGAAGCCCCGAACGGACATTCCCCCTTCACGCCTCCTCCAACGAGACCACCGGCGCCCGTGCCGTCACGGGCGCCTTCTCACGCCGCGAACAGGTCGAAGGTCGAGGCGTTGCAGGGGCCCGACAGCACGTCAAGAAGCGGGTCAGCCGAGAGAATGGCCTGGTGCATGCGCTGCAGCTGCGGCGAGGGCTCGACGCCGAGTGCCTCGACCAGCCCCCTCTGCAGCCTGCGGTAAGTCTCGAGGGCGGACGCCTGCCGTCCCGAGCGATACAGGGCCAGCATGGCCTGCGAATACAGCCCCTCGTGATGGGGGTGCCGAGCTGTCAGATCGGTGAGTTCGGCGATGAGTTCGGCGTGGCGGCCGAGGCGCAGATCGGCGTCGATGCGCCGCTCCACGGCGACCAAGCGGCTCTCCTGCAGCCGCCTGACCTCTATACCGAGGACCGGCCCCGCCTTCACGTCCACCAGCGGCGCCCCGGTCCACAGGTCGAGAGCGGCGCGGAACCTGGCAGCGGACACCTCGTTGTCGCCGGCCTCGAAGGCGCTCTGTCCTTCCCGCAGCAGCTTCTCGTACTGGTGCACATCGACGCAGTCGTCGTCGATCTGCAGCAGATAGCCGCCGTACCGGGTGGCCAGGACGTCCCTCGCGCCCGCCGGAGAGGCCGGCCCCATCGCCGTACCGAGCTTCCTGCGCAGCTGCTGTATGTAGGTCTGCAACGTCGTCAGCGCGCTCACCGGGGGCGCGGTGTCCCACAGCTCCTCCATGAGGGTGGGCACAGGTATGACCCGTCCCGGGTGCAGAGCCATGAGGGACAGGACCTGCCGCGGCTTGCCAGCCGTCGGAACGATCGAGTTCCCGTTGGCCTCGGCACTCAACGGACCCAGAATCTTGATCTGCACGGCATCCTCCGCCCTCGTCGATCTCCTGGTCCGATTCCTTTCGGTGGCCAGAAACCCGCGTCCTTGCGCACGCTACCCGGGGCCGTGCCCCCCGAGCGTTTTCCTATAGCGGCTCTCTAGCCAATGTCCAAGTGCGGTGTTGCGCCACCGCATGACGGATTAAAGAACGCATGAACAGGCGCTGGAATTGAACTTGATATTCCGCTCCGGCCCCCGGCCGATGACCATTCCGACGTCACGCGTGCTCTGCCGCAGGGCTTTTCTCCAGGGGAAGACACCCCCTGCGGCAGGCTCCGCTTGCGGGCGGCGTTCACCGGCTCGTCGGGGGGGGCAGCCGATAGTCCAACACAGCCTGCGCCGCACAGTCCCCACCGGTTCAGGCACGCACGGATCAACGCCCAAGAACCCCTGCCGTTTCGGATGATCAGGGCAGGGCCGTGCCCACCGGATCGGGCAGGGTGATGCGGTGCGGGGCCGTCCGTGCCCAGGGAAATCCGTGGTGGAGCTGGAGCACTGGCGACTGCTGGTCGTCGGCCGATATGGCGACCGCAGCCAGAACGTCGGGCACCGGCTCCAGTTCCACGAACCGCCACCGGGTGAACTGGTCGTCCGCGGGCGGGCGGAAACCCGTCACCCCGCGGTCGTCGGCCAGGGTGAAGGCGAACTCATCGAAGGGCAGCCCGAGTCCGAGGCCGCGCGCCTTGGAGTAGGCCTCCTTCAACGTCCACAGCCGCAGCGCCCGCCGACCGCGCGAGCGGCCCGGCGCGCTGCGCGCGATCCACTCCTGCTCCTCGGGCGCGAAGGTGGCCGTGATGGCCTCGATGGCCTGCGCGTTCCGGTCGAGGCGTTCGACGTCCACGCCGATGCGGTGCCGGCGGACGATGCCGAGCAGGTTGTAGCCACCCGTGTGCGACAGGTTGAAGTCCAGGTGCGCCCCGCCGCGGGGCAGGCCGCCGGGCATCGGCTGGAGGAAGGGGCGCCCGCGCTGCGAGCGCCGGATGACCAGCTCCGCCTCGACGAGCCCGGCTTCCAGTGCCAGCGCCCGCCGTACCAGGGTGTGGGCGACCCGATACTGCCTGCGGTCGCGCTCGAAGAGGAACTGGCGCGCGGTCTCTTGCTCCTGCTCGTCGAGCCAGTGCGTCGCCAGCACACTCGCGAGTTCGGGCGCGAGGGCGTCGTTCGGGCACAGCCACACCTTCACCTGTGCGGCCGCCGCCTGCTCGGCGGCAGGCCCCGGGTACGGCGCGGCCTCGGGGCTGTGCGGCTGCTCGGCCGTGGTCATCGGGCAGGACCGCCGCTCGTCGGAAGGCCGGTTCCCACCGGCCGGCGCAGCATCGCGGTGCCGGGCAGCGCCACCACCGCGTGGGCTCCGTGCGCATAGCCGCGCGTCACATCGACACCGGCCGGCCACAGCCCGGCGAGCGCCTCTAGGCGCCGCGCCCGCGCCACGGCGGTTGGGCCGTCGGGCTGTTCGGCGGCGGACAGTGCGTGGCCGGCCGGGCCGTGAGCGACGTGGACGCCGACAGCCCGGGGCTCCCCGTCCGCCGCGGTGAGCGCCTCGAACCGGGCGCCGGTGCGTCCGGCGCTCTCCAGCGTCCGCCAGATCAATGCCACACCGGATCCACTGCTCCCGCTACCCCAGACAACCCGTTGCACCCCTGTAGATCCTGGCAGTCCCCCTACAGACCATCCGGCCCGTGATTCCAGCAGGGAGCTCGTCGGTGACCCGGCCCCGCTCGACGCGTAGTGCGAGCTCCCCGTGACCCGAATCGCCCATGCCCCCTCCTCCAGCGTCTCGGACACCGTCGGACACCCCGCTCGACGAACGCTCTCGCTCCGCTGGAGAAACCCTTGCGAAACCCGCCACCTGCGGCGGCGGACCGGCCGGCCCTCATCGTCCGATGGAGTGTCCCGGCCCCGGAAACTCCAGTACTCGCCCCACGCGGCGGCCCGGGGTCCGCGAGTTCGTCCGGAGCGCTGAGTACGCGGGGCTCGGCCTCGACCCGGCAGTGGGCCTCGCTCACCAGATAGCGGTCCTGGACCAGGTTCGTGGCGAAGGACCGGGCCCGGGCCGAAGCGGAGTTCTTGGCCAGGGCAGGACGTCCGCCGAAGTCCCAGCAGAATCCCACGGCGCTGAAGCTGCGCCGCATCCCCTGCCCGAGGGCCTTGGTGTACGCCTCCTTGAGCGTCCACAGTCGCAGGAAGCGCGCCGTGCGCTCGGCCTCGGGCAGCGCGTCGAGCACCTCGGCCTCCTCGGGGGTGCACACCTGCATCCGCAGCAGGTCGTAGGAGACCTGCCGGGTGACGGATTCGGTGTCCACGCCGATGGGGCCGCAGCGGCCGGCGGCGACGATCAGCTCCTCTGTGTGGACGAGGCTCAGGTGCGGTTCCTCCCCGAAGCCGCGTTGCTCGGGCAGGGCCCAGTCGGGGCCGCCGAGGACGCCCGCGCCGGTGTCGTCGGCCGCCCGAGCGACTCCCAGCACCGCCGCGGCCAGGTGTGCGGCCGTATCCGGCAGCACGGCCACGAGGGCACGGGCGCAGCGCACGCCGCGCCACGTCCACCGACGGCGTGCGGATCATCGCGGGCCTCCCCTCGTCCTCGGTCGTTGTCTCGTCCTCGGTCGTCGTCATCGCAGTCGGCGTACGGGGCTCTGCGCGTGCCACCCGGCCAGGCCGAGCGCCTCCTGGTCGGCGCGGCCAAGCCACTCGCGCACGTACAGCCGGGCGTCCGCCGGGCAGGCCCCCTCCCCCAGGACCGGTCCGATGGCCTCCTGGCGGAGCAGCGCCTGGTGGGCGGAGACCACGGTCAGCCCCGACTCGTCCGGCACGAGGGACCATTCACCGGTGTGTGCAGCGATCAGGTCGGGGGGCGCCGTCGCCTTGTGGACGATGCGTCCCGCGTGCGGGAAGCACAGTCGTACGGCCTCGGTGGTGACCGTCAGTCCAGTGCGCGCGACGCAGGTGTCGAGCGCGGTGATCTGGACGCCGGGCCGCTCCTCGGTCACCCGGACCCGCTCGACGCGCGGGACCACATCGGCCCAGTCCTCCACGCGGTAGAGGAAGTCGTAGACGAGCTCGGGGGAACCGTCGACGCGCGTGCCGTCCTCGAAGGCGAGGAGCAACTCGTCGAGCCTGTCTCGCTGTTCGGCCGCCTCTCGTATCCGGTCGAGCCGCAGGCGCACATCCGTCTCGAGAGCGTCCGGGGTCCCGGCCCGGCCCGTGCTCGGCTCCTCGTACTGCAGGGTCAGTGACGACCTCGTGTCGCCCTCGGGCTCGACGCTCCAGGCGCCGGCCGCCGCCGCGGCCGGCCAGGGGGTCGCGTCCCCCCGCGACGTCCTCGGACTCCTCGAAGTCGATGGACCGTGTGCGCGGCCAAAGCACGCGCCGGAGACGCGAGGAGCGGACACGGTCACCTTCGACGTCCCACACCCACAGATGCTCCACGGCCCCGTCGAAGTCCATGCGTTCGACGTGGACGCAGGAGGGCATGAACAGCGGCCAACGGGGGGCGTCGGCGAGCATGCCGTAGACGACCGGGGCGGGAGCAGCCACGGAGACGGTGTGCCGGGTGGAGTGCACCCGCTGCGAAGGCATGGGTGACCCCCTCCAGGTTGTGCGCAAGTGCGTCAAGGCTGCGCCGTGTGTCTGGAGCGGCGCTCGAGTCCGGGCGGAGGGGCTGCCCCGGAGGTCTGGCCCGGCCCCGGTCCGTGACGGCCGAACCGGGCGTCAGCCAATCGGCGTCAGGCCCCTGGCGGCGGACGTCCCGGCAAGGCCGGAGCTGGTGGCGGGGGCGTTGACCGATCCGGAGGCGAGGATGGAGCGCTGCAGCTTGGCGAGCGCGGCCGACGGCTCCAGGCCGAGGGTGCGCACCAGCGTCGTACGCAGCCGCTGGTAGACGTTGAGCGCCTCGCCCCGGCGACCGGAGCGGTGCAGGGCCAGCATGTACTGGCCGCACAGGCTCTCGTGGGTGGGGTATTTGCTGACGAGCACGGTCAGTTCGGCGAGCAGCTCACGGTGCCGACCGAGCTTGAGGTCGGCCTCGATGCGCTGGTCCAGGACGCACAGCCGACTCTCCTCGAGCCGCTTGACCTGGGGCTCCAGATGGGGTCCCGTCTGAACGTCGGCGAGGGCCGACCCGGTCCACAGGGCGAGTGCCTCACGCAGCCGGCGGGTGGCCTCGGGGTGGTCCTCGGCGTCCATGGCCCGGTACCCGGCTCCGGCGAGCCGCTCGAACTCCCGGACGTCGCTGGCCCCTTCTCCGCTCCTAAGCAGGTAACCGCCCGGGACCGTCATCAGTACGTCCTTGGCGGAGCGCCGCCCCGCCTCGTCGTCCCGCTTCAGTGCCCCGCCGATCAGTTCGCGCAGCTGCAGGATGTAAGTCTGGAGCGTGGGGCGCGCGCTGCGCGGTGGCTCCGCGCCCCAGAGCTCCTCGGTCAGCGTGCCGAACGGCACCACCTGGTCCGCATTCAGCGCAAGCAGGGCGAGAACCTGTCGCGGTTTGGGCGCGGTCGGTGTAATAGATACACCGTGCTCGCGTACAGCGAGCGTGCCGAGTACGTCAATGTCCACACTGTTTCCCCCATCCGCTGTCGGCGCTCCCTGGTCAGTGGTAGCGCTCTTCCAGCGTCGGCTGGAAAGAGTACAAGTAGCTTGTCGACATGCGCAAATCGCTCATTCACCTGCACGATAGGAGCGGTTTCAGACAGGAAGAGCGGGCCAAACAGTCACTCTGTGGCCGTGGGCCACCGCACCGACCGACACCCGTGCCGACATGGGCATCTGGTTGGACGAACTCCGCGATGCGGGACTGGCGTACTGACAGTGAGGCACGCCGGAGCCGCTCCTTCCCTCCCCGGGCACCCCGTAATTCCCTAACGGGGCCCTCCCCCGCGACAGCCTCCCTCCGCCGGCGCTCCCTCTCCACTCCAGCGGGACTGCAGGCCCGCTGCCGGTTCGGCTAGGGGTCCCACTGTGGCAGCGCCAGCAACCCTTGAAGCGCAGTGAGGAGTGGTCACATCGGCCACACGGCCGGCCATGGCGGCAGCCGATCAGAAGGGGGCATGGTGGAGCGCGAGTACAGCGACGCACTGCAGGATCTCGTCGGGCAGCTTGACGTCTGCACCGAGGGTGGTGGCGGTCAGCTCACCCTGGTGACCGGCGGGTTGGCAAGCGGTAAGACCCATCTGATGCACGCCTTCGCGCGCCACACGACGCAGAACGGCGCTCTGCACCTTATGGCGACCGGCTCCCGCCCCGAACGCGACCTCCCCGGCGGGGTCGTCGACCAGCTCTTCCGCAGCAGCAGCGTCCCCGCTGCGGCCGCCGCCCGCGTCACCCGGCTCCTCTCCGAACTCGCCGACGCCGATACCAGCCCTGGCACCGCCCCGCCGCTCACCGAGGCCCGCGTCCGGCACACGCTCTGCCTCGAACTTCTCGAACTGGCCCGGCAGCGCCCTCTGGTCATCAGTGTGGACGACATCCAGTTCGCCGACGCCTTCTCCCTGCGGCTGGTCCTGCACCTGCGCCAGCGCATGGCCGCCGCGCCCGTGCTGGTCGTGCTGACCGAATGGGACTGGGGGCTGCCCGCCCTGTCGCAGTTCCACGCCGACCTCTCCCGGCAGCCGTACCAGCTCGTCGAGCTCACGGCACTGCCCGTGGCTGCCGTCGCAGCGGCGCTCGCTGAGCGGACCACCCCGCAGCAGGCCCAGGACCACGCGGAGCACGTCCACCGGCTCGCAGGCGGCAACCCCCTCCTCGTGCAAGCCCTCACGGAGGATCTGCGCAGGGGCCGTCCCCTCCCCTCCGTCTCCTGCGCCGAGGCCGGTCCCGCGTTCACCCAGGCCGTGCTGAACTGCTTCTACCGCTGGGACGGCGACCTGCTCGGCGTCGCCCAGGGCATCGCCGTCCTCGACGAGCACGCCTCGGCGCCGCTCGTCGCGGAGCTGATGTCCCTGCCCGCCGACCGGGTCGGCAGGACGCTCAACGTCCTGACCGCCGCCGGGCTCCTGGACGGCTCGCGGCTACGCCACCCCGCAGCCCGCGCCGTCGCCTTGAGCCCCCTCCCGGCCACTGAGCGGGCCCGGATCCACCGCACAGCGGCAGAGTTGCTTCAGCACCGGGGCGCCGACCCCGTCGCCGTTGCCGAACACCTCATCACCGCCGGCTCCGCGGGCTCCTGGGCGACCGGCGTGCTGCGCGCTGCCGCTGCCCGCGCCACCGCCTACGACAACGTGGAACTGGCCACCCGCTGTCTCGAACTCGCCATAGACAGCTGCTCCGACCCGGCCGGCCGCGCCGACCTGCGCCACACCCTGGCCCGCACGATCTGGCGCGTCGACCCGGCCGCCGCCACCCGCCACCACGCCGCCGCCCGCGCGGCACTGGAGCGCGACGACCTGGCTGTGCGTGACGCCCTGCCGCTCCTCAAGCAGGCCCTCTGGCAGGGCGACCTCGACACGGCACGGGGCGCGTTCCGCACGTACACCCAGCAGGCCGCCGTCGACGAGCGCGACGGTTACGCGGAGGCCGAACTACGCCTCGCGCAGCGCTGGTTCTACGGTGACACCTTCATCCGCAGCCCCGGCGCACAGGACTACCGCGAGAAGTGGTGCGCCCGCGGACCACACACCGAGGATCCGTGGACCCGCGCCGTCGACGCGGTGTGCGACGGAACCCCGGGAAGCCCGGCGAAGAACGCCGCGGCCAGCGCCGAGCACATCCTCAAGAGTTGCCGGATGGGCGAGACCCTCCTGGAGGTCGTCCTCGCCGCCCTGCTCACCCTGATCCGCGGCAACGGCCTGGGACGGGCCGCCGAGTGGAGCGACAAGCTATACGCCGAGGCGGTGCGGCGCGGCGGGCACACCTGGCAGGCCGCACTCGGCGCCGTACGCGCCGACATCGCCCTGCGGCACGGCGAACCGGGCACAGCCGTGGCCCACGCCCGTACCGCCCTGGACCTGCTGGCACCGCAGAGCTGGGGGGCGCTGCGCGGCTACCCGCTCGGCACCCTCGTCGCCGCGCTCACCGCCCTCGACGACGCGGACGCAGCCGAGGAAGCGGTACGGCAGATGCCGTCCGACTCCTTGCCCCCCACGGTGTGGAGCCTGACCTTCCTGTACGCCCGCGGCCGCCACCACCTGTCCGCCGGACGGATCCTGGCGGCGGCCAAGGACTTCCGGAACTGCGGCGGCCTCGCCCAGGAATGGGACCTCGACTCCCCTGAACTCGTCCCGTGGCGCAACGGTCTCGCGGAGGTGAACCTGCGGCTCGGCCACACCGTCATCGCCCGCGACCTGGCCAAGCAGCAGCTCGGCCGCGACCGGGGCACGAGCCTGCGCACCCAGGGCGTCTCCCTGCGACTGCTGGCCGCCACGGCCGAACCGCCGCAGCAGCCCAGGTTGCTGCGCAAGTCCGTCAACCTGCTCGAAGCCTCGGGCGACCGCATGGAACTGGCCTGCTCCCTAGCTGATCTGAGCGTGGTTCTGCGGGACATCGGTGAACTCGACGAAGCCCGAGCGGCGTCCTGGCGTGCTGCCCAGGAGACCAAGCTCTGCCGGTCCGCCACCATCCGCCCGGAAGCGTCCGCTCTCCCCGAGCAGAACCCGCTCACGCGCACGCGCTCCAGCATCCCCGTCCCGGCCGCCTCCGGTCCGGGATCGTCCGAGAGCACCGAGAACTTCCTCCTCAGCGACGCGGAGGACCGGGTCGCGCTGCTGGCGGCGCGCGGCTTCAGCAACCGCGACATCGGCCAGCAGCTGTTCATCACGGTGAGCACCGTCGAGCAGCACCTGACACGCGTCTACCGGAAGCTCGGTGTGAGCGGACGGCGCGGCCTGCTCACCCTGCTGCCGACCTCGCTCCAGTCCGCCTGAGCGGCGCGAAACCGTACGAGTGGCCCCGTACAGGAGCTCCGTACGGAAGGCCGGAGAGAGCCGTACGGAGGGACCCGCGCAAAAGAACCGGCCCGGGGTCCGCGTGCTGTGCACGAGGATCCCGGGCCGGTTCACCGCCCGACGCGCGGTGGCGTCTTGGCGGATTGCGCCTCCTGGCGGGTCACGCCGCAAACAAGTCGAAGGTCGAGGTCCGCTGGGGGCCCGAGGCCACGTTCAGCAGCGGGTCCACCGTGAGCATCGCCTGGTGCAGCCGCTGGAGCTGGGGCGACGGCTCCACGCCCAGGTCCTCGACGAGCCGCGTCCGCAGCCGTTGATAGATGCCGAGCGCCGAGCCCTGTCTGCCTGAGCGGTAGAGCGCCACCATAGCCTGCGAGTGCAGTCCCTCATGGTGCGGGTGTCGCGCCGTCAATTCAGTCAGATCCACGATGAGTTCGGCGTGCCGACCGAGCCGCAGGTCGGCGTCGATCCGCCGCTCCACAGCCAGCAGCCGACTCTCCTCCAGGCGCATGACCTCGATCTCCAGAATCGGTCCGACCTTCAGGTCCACCAGCGCGGGGCCCCTCCACAGATCCAGCGCCTTGCGTAACCGCTGGGAGGAACGTTCGTTGTCGCCCGCTTCGAACGCGGCCCGCCCCTCCGCGACCAGCAGCTCGTACTCGTGCATGTCGACGCAGGCCTCGGGGACCTGGAGCAGGTAGCCGCCGTGCCGGGTGGCGAGCACTTCCTTGGCATCACCCGGCGCATCGGGCCCCATGGCCCTTCCGATCCGCCGGCGCAGCTGGAGGATGTACGACTGGAGCGTAGTGATCGCGCTCTGCGGCGGACGCATCCCCCAAATCTCCTCCATCAGCGTCTGCATGGGAACCGCACGCCCCGGGTAGAGGGCGAGGAGTGACAGGATCTGCCTCGGCTTGCTCGCCGTCGGAATGACCGATTCCCCACTGACTTCGACAGCCAACGGCCCCAGAACTTGAATCCTCATATTCCCTCCGTGCCTTCTCGGTGATCCCCCGGCTGCGAATCAATTCACCGCCATTCGCAAACTAGTCCGAATCTGGCGGGACGATGGACCACCCTCAAGCGCTCCTCTAGCGCTTTTCCACCCCAGAAGCCGCACAGCTCACAGAAAGCTCACAGGTTCACCTTTCGGTCGGCCTCCCCGGCGCGTGGGCTCGCGATAGCGGCGCGCCGATGTCCGCGTCACTGAACCAGAACCGGACGAAGCCCCGTCGACGGGGCAGGACGGGCAGCAAACACCACCTGATCACGGACGCCACCGGCATCCCGCTCGCCAGTCTGACCGGAGGCAACCGTAACGACGTCACAGAACGGGCCCACGTCGCGCAACTGGTCGCGGACCGGAGAGACGTCCATTGGGGTCGGCTCATCTTCGGCGCCAAGGAGAGCGTCTACAAGGCGTGGTTCCCGCTGACCCACCGATGGCTGGACTTCGAAGAAGGCGAGATCCGGATCGATCCCGCAGCTGACACCTTCCGCGCCCAACTAGTGGTGCCTGGACCCGAGATGAACGGAACCCGACTGCCGGGATTCGGCGGCCGATGGCTGGTGCGTGCCGGGCTTATCGTCACGACCATCGCCGTCCCCCGGCTCCTCCCCGCCACACCGCCCGCGGCTCCCCGGGCCGCCGGGACCCAGGAGGCCCGCCGTGGCCAGATCGTCAACGCCGCCGTCGAGACCATCGCAGCACGGGGGTTCGCGAAGGCATCGCTGGCGCAGATCGCCGAGCGGGCCGGGATCAGCAAGGGCGTCATCTCGTTCCACTTCACCGGCACGGACGAGCCGATCGAGCTGGTCGTCGAGCAGCTCGATCGGCTCGCCGCCTTTATGGCTCCCAGGCTCCAGAAGCAGGACGAACGGGAGAGGGCGGGCGGATGGCTGCGTGCCTGCATCCAGTCCGTCGCCGAGTACATGGCAGACCACCGCACTCAGCTCACCGCGCTCGGCGAGATCTTCAGCAACTTCCGCCAGAGGGACGGGGCTCCCCGCCACGGCGTCGTCATCAGCGAGCCGATCTACGCCACGCTGGAGCAGGTGTTTCGCGAGGGCCAGAAGCGCGGTGACTTCCGGCCGTTCGACGCGCGGATGATGGCCGTCAGCCTCCAGTCCGGGATCGATGCGATGTTCGCGTACTGGAACGCCTACCCCGAGCACGCCTGGCCGCACACGCCCGCGAACTCGCCGACCTCTTCGAGCATGCTACCCGCGCCGAGCGTTCGCCCGCACCGGAACACCGGGCGCGCGGCCACTGACAACTTCGCTGCGGCTGAGTACAGCCGCCGAGACGATTGGCGGGATCACCGATGACAACGAACGATGTCCAGCACACACCCTCAGGGGGCGCGCGAAAGCCTCGCCCGACGCCATGCGCCCGGAGCGCGAGCGGTTGCAATACGTCGACAACCTGCGCATCACGCTGACCGCACTCGTGGTACTGCACCACACCGCCATTACCTACAGCAACTTCCCGGCCTGGTACTACACCGAGCCCACCCAGGACGGATCCAGGCAGGCCCTGGGCGCCTTCGTCACGTTCAACCAGGCATTCTTCATGGGCTTCCTCTTCATGGTCGCCGGGTACTTCACCCCGCCCTCATACGACCGCAAGGGCGCGCGCCTCTTCTACCGCGATCGGCTCAAGCGCCTGGGTATCCCGCTGCTCTACGTCTTGCTCCGCCGCTGCGCCGACCGCCGTTCCCCCACCCTGCAGGCCGGTACCTGGACCGTGCCCGGCCCGCAGCGGCCGCGCGACCACAAGCCCCCGCGGCCGGGCGCCATTTTGTGCGGGTTCCGGCTCGGGGGCCGGTCGGGGAGCGCGCTCCTCACGACCTGAGTCGAAGACGGGGTGGGGCAAGGGGGTGGTGTGTGGCCGATAGGGGTTCGCATGGGACTTCGGCATACGTAGGTTCCGATGCGGCTCACCGTGCAACCGGCTGTGGATTTCCATCCGGCACGGCATCGAGCCTGCTATCGGCCCGGGCCGCGCAGTCCCCCGTCGCGGCCCGGGCACTGCTGCCCCGTCACGACGGGGCCGAGGCCGGGCGAGGACATCACGGCATGAAAGCACTCGTACTCGCGGGCGGAACGGGCAGCAGGCTGCTGCCGATCACACACACCGCCCCCAAACAGCTAGTCCCGGTGGCCAACAAACCCGTGCTCTTCTACGGAATCGAGTCCGTGGTGGCCGCGGGAATCACCGACATCGGGATCATCGTGGGCCATACGGCCGACGAGATCCGTGCGGCGGTCGGCGATGGCAGTGCCTTCGGGGCCAAGGTCACGTACATCCAGCAGGACAAACCGCTCGGCTTGGCCCACGCGGTGTTGGTGGCCCGTGACTATCTGGGCGACGACGACTTCGTCATGTACCTGGGCGACAACTTCATCGTCGGCGGCATCAGCGAGTTGGTCAGCAGCTTCCACACCGAGCGGCCGGACGCCGACATCCTGCTGACGCGGGTGGACAATCCGAGCGCCTTCGGCGTGGCTGAACTGGACTCGGCGGGCAGGGTCGTACGCATCGAGGAGAAGCCCAAGAACCCGGTCAGCGATCTCGCCGTGGTCGGGGTGTATCTGTTCACCCCGGTGGTGCACGAGGCGGTGCGGGGCATCGAGCCGTCCGCGCGCGGTGAGCTGGAGATCACCGATGCGCTTCAGTGGCTCATCGACCGGGACCGCACAGTACGGTCCACGCTGGTCACCGGCTACTGGAAGGACACCGGCAACGTCAGCGACATGCTGGAGGTCAACCGGTCGGTCCTGGAGACACTCGAGCCGTGCGCGGACGGGAGGGTCGACGCGGACAGCGAGATCATCGGCCGTGTGCGGATCGAGCGGGGCGCCGAGGTCTCGGGCTCCCGGATCGTGGGCCCGGTGGTCATCGGTGCGGGGACGACCGTGACCAACTCCTACATCGGCCCTTCGACGTCCGTCGCCGAGGACTGCGTGATCGACTCCAGCGAGATCGAGTTCTCGATCGTCCTGGAGGGGGCGAGCATCGAGGGGGTCGGCCGCATCGAGGCCTCGCTGATCGGCAGGCAGTCCCGCGTCGCGCACGCCGACCGGACTCCCCGGGCCCATCGTTTCGTCGTGGGCGACCACAGCAAGGTGCAGATCACGCCGTGAGGGCGCCCGTCGCCGCAAGGGTTTCGCCCCTCCAGTTTGCCCGGACCCGGCCGTCCGGCTGCACACGGTCACCCGCGCCACCGCCGCACCGCCCGCTCCGAGAGCCGGCGTCCTCTTCCTCCGGTGCGCTCCGTCGCCCGGTGATCACGTGCGACCGTGCGCGAGGGGTGGGTCCAGACCCACCCCAGGTGTGGGACCAGGCGGATTCCGGCCTCGCCCGGCCGTTCGTAGGGTCCTTGTCAGCAGCAGCGAACCACTTGTGAGGAAAGGGCCACCATGCCGGTGATCGAGGCCACCCACGTACGGAAGCAGTATGGCGATCATGTCGCTCTGAAGGACGTGTCCTTCGCGGTGGAACGCGGCGAAGTCTTTGGCATTCTCGGCCCCAACGGGGCCGGCAAGACGACGATCGTCGAGTGCATCGAGGGGCTGCGCAAGCCCGATGGCGGCTCCGTCTCGGTGCTGGGGCACGACCCACAGCGCGACCGCGCGCTGGTGCGCCAGAAGGTCGGCATCCAGCTCCAGGAGAGCGCCCTGCCCGACAACATGAAGGTCTGGGAGGCCCTGGACCTGTACAGCTCGTTCTACGACGACCCGGCCGACTGGCGGCAGCTGCTGGACGAGTGGGGCCTGGCCGAGAAGCGCAACGCCCGGTTCGGCAAACTGTCCGGCGGTCAGAAGCAACGCCTGTTCATCGCGTTGGCCCTGGTGGGCAAGCCGGAGATCGCCGTCCTCGACGAGCTGACCACGGGGCTCGACCCGCAGGCCCGGCAGGAGACCTGGTCGTTGATCGAGGGCATCAAGGACAAGGGAGTGACGGTGCTCCTGGTCACGCACTTCATGGAGGAGGCGGAGCGCCTGTGCGACCGCGTCGCGGTCATCGCCCGGGGCTCCGTCGCGGCCGTCGACACCCCTGAGGGCCTGGTGGCCCGCGTGGGGGCGGGGCAGCGGCTGCAGTTCAAGCCGTCGGCGCCGGTCGAGGACGCGTTCCTGGCCGGGCTCACCGGAGTGACCGCGGTCCGGCGCACGGATGACGTCGTGGAGGTGTCGGGCGACGGCGACCTCCTCCAGGTCGTCACATCGGCGCTGGCCCGCCGGGACGTCATTCCCAGGGATCTGAGCGTGGAGTCGGCGAGCCTGGAAGACGCCTTCGTCGCCCTGACCAGCGATTCCCAGCGCGTGACCACCTGACCGCCGCTCTTTCCCCCCGACAACTGAGGAGACGACCGTGCCCGCCCTTGCCAAGATGACGTACGTCGAGGCCAAGCTGTTGCTGCGCGACCCGGCTTCGGCCATCATGACCCTGGCGTTTCCGCTGTTCCTGATGACGATCTTCGGGATCATCCCGGGGTTCCGTAAACCCTTTGACGGTTTCAACGGCCAGGCGGTCATCGACACGTTCGTGCCGTCGGTCGTGGTTCTGGTGGTCCTGTCGATCCTGGCGCTGAGCGTGATGCCGGTGTACTTGGCGACCTACCGCGAGCGCGGGGTGCTGCGCCGGCTGTCCGCGAGCCCGGTGCACCCGGTGAAGCTGCTCGCCGCCCAGATCGCGGTGAACACGTTGATGGCGATCGCCGCGGTGGTCCTGCTGGTCGCCTTCGCCGGGGCCGCCTTCGACGTGAGCCCTCCCGCCGACCTGGGCGGCTTCCTGCTCGCTTTCGTGCTGGGCACCACGACGCTGCTCTCGCTCGGCATGCTGGTGGCCGCCTTCGCGCCGAGCAGTAAGGCCGCCACCGCGATCGGCCTCATCCTGATGTTCCCACTGATGTTCCTGGCCGGGGTGTGGACGCCGGTGGAGATGCTGCCGGGCGCCCTCGGCGCGGTCGGCAGGGCGACCCCGATGGGCGCCGTGCTCCAGGCCCTGCGCGACAGTTGGGGCGGTGATCCGGTCCAGCCGTGGCTGCTGCTGCTCATGGCCGGGTACAGCGTGGCGTTCGCGGCGATCTCCGCGAAGTACTTCCGCTGGGAGTGACACTGCCCAGTACGACGGCGCGAAGGGGGGCCCGGAGATTCCGGGGCCGCCCCTTCGCGCCGTTCGGCTTAGGGCCTGTCCGTGGGCACCAACGCGCCCTCCAGCAGGGCGATTTCTGCGGGCCGCAGTGGCGGGCCGGTCAGTTCGGGGCGCGCGCCCACGCCGTCGAGCGCGGCGGCGACGTGGGGGGCGCCGAGGTCGCGCATCGGTGCGCTGAGGGTGATGACGTCGGTGAGGGCCTCGTTGACGACCGGGTGGCGCAGTGCCATTCGGCCGAAGTACCGGGAGGCGCGGTCCGCCTCGGGCGTGCGGCGCACCAAGCGCGGGTCGACGACGGTGGTGCGGACGTCGGGGTAGCAGATGTCCTGTGTGGTCGCCATGACCCACGGGTCGTCCACAACCTCGCCGATGGCCTGCTGGGCTCGGCGGGCACACCCCTCGTCGATGCCCGTGTCGTCCAAGGCGTGGGCAAGGACGAGGGCGCTGCGGGCCGCGGAGCTCATGCCGGTGCCGTAGACCGGGTTGAAGGCGACGAGGGCGTCGCCGAGCACCACCAGGCCCGCCGGCCAAGCTGTCGCGCGCTCGCAGTAGAGCCTGCGGTTGGCGGCGGTGCTGGAACCGCGCACCTCGGTCAGCGGGCGCGCCACTGCCATCAGCCGGGAGATCAGCGGGTCGCGCAGGGTGCGTGCGAACGCGTCGAACGCCTCCTCGTCGCGCGGGGGCCGTCCGCCGCGCGTCCCGGTCAGGCTGATCATCCAGCGGCCGTGCTCGATCGGCACGAGGCTCGCGGAGCGGCCGGGGACGGGTTCCCGGTAGTCGGAGAAGATGTTGACGACCGGGAAGTGCTCGCGTGTGCCGCGCGGCGCCTCGTAGATCCTGGTGGCATAGGCCAGGCCCGAGTCGACGATCTCCTCCGGGACAGCCGGGACGCCGAGTTCGGCGAGCCACCGGCGCAGCCTGCCGGCGCGGCCGGTGCAGTCGACGACGATGTCGGCGGGCAGGTCACGGGTGGAGTTCGGCCCGTCCTGCGCCACTGCGACTCGCACTCCGGTGACCCGGTCGGGTCCGCCGAGCAGAGCCTGGATCTCACAGCCCTGGAGCAGGTGGACGCGGTCGTCGCGCAAGGCCTGGTCGCGCACCACCCAGTCGGTCAGGTCACGGCTTGCGGTGATCATGAACTGGGTCTGCGGGAAGCGGTGCTGCCAGCCGTCGGCGGAGAGCGTCACCACGTCCTCGGGGACGCCGATGCGGTGGGCGCCCAGGCCGCGCAGCCGGTCAATGGTGCCGGGCAGGAGCGCGTCGATCGCCCGCGCCCCTCCGGACATCAGCACGTGCAGGTGGCGGGCCTGTGGAACGCCTTTCCTGGGTGCCGCGGCGTCCAGGAGCAGCTGGTCGCGGTCGAGTACGGTGACGGTGTCGGCGTGGTGGGCGAGCGCGGTGGCCGCCAGCATGCCCGAGTGTCCGCCGCCGAGCACCACGGCGTGGGTGGAACGGCCCATCGGCTCGGTTCGCCCCTTTCCGAATAGTCTTGCGTAAGGTCGCGTGCGGTCGGGGTGACCTTCAGCCGACGCGGTCGCCGAGCAGGCGGTCCAGGACGAGCGCGATGATGTCGCTCTGGTGGTCGGCCAGGTAGAAGTGGCCGCCGGGGAAGACCTGGAAGTCGAAGGGGCCTTCCGTGTGTTCGCCCCAAGCGCGGACCTCGTCCAGCGTGACCTTGGGGTCGTCGTCGCCGGTCAGGCCGACGACCGGGCAGTGCAGCGGCGCGCATGGTTCGTATGTGTACGTCTCGGCGGCCCGGTAGTCTGCGCGGATGGCGGGCAGCACCATACGCAGCAGCTCCTCGTCGCCGAGGACCTGGGGGTTGGTGCCGCTCAGCTGCTTCAGCTCGGCGATGATGCCGTCATCGTCGCGCAGATGGACGGTCTCGTGGCGGTGCCGGGACGGGGCGCGGCGCCCGGAGGCGAACAGGGCCGCCGGCACCGTGCCGTTGCGGCTCTCCAGGCGGCGGGCCACCTCGAAGGCGAGGGTGGCGCCCATGCTGTGTCCGAAGAGGGCCAGGGGCCGGTCCGTCCACGGTTCCAGCGCCGTTGCGACCCGGTCGGCCAGGGTCTGCAAATCGGTGACGGCAGGTTCGGTCCTGCGGTCCTGGCGGCCGGGATACTGCACGGCCAGGACATCGACGTCCTCGGGCAGGGCGTTCGCCATCGGGAAGTAGAAGGGGGCTGAGCCGCCCGCGTGTGGCAGGCAGGCGAGCCGGAATCCGGCGTCGTCACGGGGGTTGAACCGTCGGATCCACAGGCCGTTGTCTTCATTCTGTCCGGTCACAGTAGGGCCGTTCCTTTCTGAGCTGCGTTACGAGGGGTGGGGGCCGGGGGTATGGCCGGGAAGGGTGGTCAGCCACCGTTCGACGGCTTTGGCCGTCGCGGAGGCGTGCTCGCCCATCATCGTGAAGTGGTCGCCGGGTGCGTCGGCGAGGCTGTGGTCGAACTGCCAGGCCGTTCGCCAGTCGCCGTCCTCGCCGTCCCAGGCGCCCATCGGCTCCGAAGCCCGCACGAGCAGGGTCGGCGTGGCGAGGGCGCTGGGCTTCCAGTGCGCGAAGTGGTCGTAGTAATGGGAGGACGCGGTCAGGCCCTGGTCGTCGACGGGCACGTACGTCTCCTGCCGGTCCAGGACGCCGCCGACGAGCTCGTAGCGCCATGCGGCCATGGGTGCCAGGTTGTCCCAGGTGTAGAGGTCGAGCAGGACGAGTCCAGCGGCGGGGGATCCCTCCTCCTCCAGATGACGGGCGAGTGCGTGGGCGACCATCGCGCCCGCCGAGTGGCCGACGAGTGCGAACGGGCCCTCGGTGTGGGCACGCAGCTTCTGCGCCAGCAGCCGGAGGACGACGTCCTGTCCGGACGGCAGCAACTCGTCCTCGACGAAGCCCGGCAGGGCCAGTGCGGACACTTCGCGCAGGCCGCGGAAGCCGGCCGCGAACCGTGCGTACTCGTGCGGCCCGGCGATGGGTGACAGGCCGCTGCAACACACCAGGGCCGGGGCGGCCGTGCCCCGCGCCAGGCGCACCGGCGGTGTGAGGGTGCCGAGTTCGGCCGGGTCGTCGAAGGTGGCCCGGAAGTGTGCGAGGCTGCGGACGGCGGGCAGGAAGTCGTCGATGCGCCGGTCGGTCATCGCCTGCCGGTAGAGGTCGGCGAGGATGCCGCGGGCGCGGGCGCCGCCCGGCGCCGAGGCGGCGCCTCTTCCGGCGAGTGCGTCGCACAGGTGCGCGGCCAGCGCGGCCGCCGTCGGAAACTCGAAGAGCAGGGTGCCGGGCAGGTGGAGGCCTGTTGTCGTGGCGAGCCGGTTGCGCAGTTCGAGCGCGGTGAGCGAGTCGAAGCCGGACTCCAGGAAGGGCCGGTCCGGTTCGATGTCGTCGGGGCCCCGGTGCCCGAGTACTGCTGCGGCCTCCGCCCGCACCAGCTCGTCCACAAGGATGGTGCGCTCCTGCGGCCCGAGCCCGGCGAGCCGGGCACGCAGCCGTTCCTGCGCGTTGTTCTCCGCGTCCTCGTTCCGTCGTGTGCGCTCCACCGTTTCCTGAACGTCGGCGAGTTCGGCGAACAGTGGGGCCGGGCGGGCAGCCGTGAACGCGGCGACGAAGCGCGGCCAGTCGACGTCCGCGCACACCTGCTGGGCGGGCTGCCCCGCCGTGGCCCGGCGCAGGGCCGCGAGTGCGGAGGCCGGGTCCATTGGCAGCAGTCCGCGCCGCCGCAGCTCTTGGTCGGCGGTGCGGTCCTCATCGCTCGCGGGCCAGTGCCCCCAGGCGAGCGTGGTCGCGGCCGGCCCCTGGTACCGGCGTTGCCCGACCACAGCCTCGGCGCAGGCGTTGGCGGCCGCGTACGCTGCCTGTCCCCCGGCACCCCAGGTGGCGGCGACCGAGGACAGGACCACGAAGGCGTCAAGTGGACGGTCGCCCAGGATCCGGTGCAGGTGGAGTGCGCCCAGTGCCTTGTCCGCCAGGGCCGCGGCGAGGTCCTGCGCCGCCAGCTCCGACAGTGGTGCGATGGGCTTGTCGCCCGCCCCGTGGACCACGGCCCGCACAGTGTCGCCGTCCGCCTCGACGGCCGCGACGGCAGCGGCGAGCGCGGCGGGGTCCGCGAGCGACACCGGCACGTACGTCAACCGGGTGCCCTGTTCGGCCAGTTCGGCGTCGAGGCCGGGCGCGGGCGGCTTCGGGCCGACGACCGCGAGGTGCGCGGCTCCGGCCTCCGCCAGCCAGCGTGCCACGTGTCGGCCGCGCGTGGAGGCGGCGTCCGTGAGCAGGACGGTGTCCCGTGGGCGCCAGTCATCCGGTGCGTCACCGGCCGCGGGTGCGCGGTTCACGCGGCGGGCCAGCAGGCCCCATGGGCGCACAGCCATCTGGTCCTCGTCACCGCAGGCCCCGGCCAGTACGGCGAAGAGCCGGGAGCGGGACGCGGAGTCGACGTGCTCGGGCAGGTCGACCAGGCCTCCCCACCACTGCGGGAACTCCAACGCGGCACTGCGCCCCAGGCCCCACAACCACGCCTGCCCGGGATCGGCGGGCGCTTCGCTGTCGCCCGGGGAGACGCCCTGCCGGGTGACGCACCACAGCCGGGCCGCCCGTCCGGTGTCGGCGAGGGCCTGTACGAGGGCGAGGGTCGGACCGGTACGGGGAACGTCGCCGTCGGCCGCCGCAAGGAACGAGACCACCTGGAAGACAGCGTCGCTCTGCGGCAGTTGACCGATCATCGCGGCGACCAGCTCACGATCGGCGTCGTGCGGCACCTCCACGACGTCGACCCGGTGGCCGCTCTCCCGCTGCCCCGCCTCGACCTCACGCACCCACGGGTCGGCGACACCGCCGGCGGGCACGGCGACCAGCCACGCCGTGGGCCCGCCGGACACGGAACGCGTCTCGACCGGGGCCCAGGAGACCTGGTAGCTCAAGGGGTCGGCGAGGGCCCGAGGGGCGGCGACGGTGGGCCAGTAGCGCTGGTGTTGGAAGGCGTAGGTGGGCAGGTCGACGGGCTGGGCGCCGGTGCCGGCGAAGAAGGCCGGCCAGTCGATCTCGGCGCCGTGGGCGTGGAGTTGACCGAGCGCCGCGACAAGGCTGTGGGCCTCGTCGCGGCCCTTGCGCAGGACCGGCACGAACAGGGTGTTCTCGGCGTCGGTGGGCACGCTCTGCGCCATGGCGGTCAGGACGCCGTCCGGGCCCAGCTCGACGAAACGGGTGACGCCCTGGGCGTGGAGGGTGTGGACGCCGTCGGCGAAACGGACCGCCTCGCGGACGTGCCTCACCCAGTAGTCGGGGGTGGACAGCTCCGGTCCTGCGATCTCGCCCGTGAGGTTGGAGACGACCGGGATGCGGGCGGTCTCGTACGACAGCGTGGCCGCGACCGCACGAAACTCCTCCAGCATCGGCTCCATACGAGCCGAGTGGAACGCATGACTGACCGACAACTTCTTCGTACGTGAGCCATGTTCGGCGAGTGCGGTAGCGACCTTCTCCACCGGGACCTCGTCCCCGGAGATGACCACGGCACGCGGACCGTTCACCGCCGCGACCGAGACACCCTCGACCAGAGCCGCACGGACCTCGCCCTCAGAGGCTTCGACGGCCACCATGGCCCCGCTCTCGGGCAGGGCGTCCATCAGGCGTCCGCGGGCGGCGACCAGAGCGCAGGCGCCGTCGAGGGAGAGCACCCCGGCCACGTGCGCGGCCGCGATCTCTCCAACCGAGTGACCGAGCAGAGCGTCAGGGCGTACGCCCCACGACTCGACGAGGCGATACAGGGCGACCTCGACCGCGAACAGAGCAGCCTGTGTGAACCGCGTACGATCCAGCAGCCCGTCCCCGTCCCCGTCGAAGACCACGCCCTTCAGCGACCGCCCCAGCTCACCGTCGAGCCGGGCACAGACCTCGTTGAAGGCCTCCGCGAACACCGGATACGCGGCATACAACTCCCGCCCCATACCCACACGCTGAGCACCCTGCCCCGTAAACAGCAGGCCAAGACCACCCGTGGACACCGGCCCCCGCTGCTCCAGCGGCTCCAGCCCCGCTAGCAGCTCGTCCCGCGACGCACCGACGACCACAGCCCGGTGCTCCAACTGCGCCCGCGTCGTCACCAGCGAGAACCCCACATCCACCGGCGACAGCTCGGGGCGGGCCTGCACATGGCCCTTGAGGCGGGCGGCCTGCTCGGCGAGGGCCGTCGCCGAACGGGCCGACATCGGCCAGGCAGTCACGGCGGACACACCCGTGCCACCGCTCACGGCCGGCTTCCCCGGCGCGGGCTCGCCCTCGGCGAGCTCCTCCCCCGCCTTCTCCGGTGCCTCCTCCACGATCACATGCGCGTTCGTGCCGCTCACGCCGAACGACGACACGCCCACCCGGCGGGGCCGGCCCTCCGAGCGCGGCCAGTCACGCGCCTCCGTGAGCAGCTCCACCGCGCCCGCCGACCAATCGACGTGCGGCGTCGGCTCGTCCACGTGCAGGGTCTTCGGCAGGACGCCGTGCCGCATGGCCTCGACCATCTTGATGATCCCGGCGACGCCGGATGCGGCCTGCGTGTGACCGATGTTGGACTTCAGCGAGCCGAGCCACAAAGGCCGTTCGGAGTCACGGCCCGTGCCGAAGGTCTCCAGGAGGGCCTGAGCCTCGATCGGGTCGCCGAGCCTCGTTCCTGTGCCGTGCGCCTCCACGGCGTCGACGTCCGTGGTGTCCAGGCCCGCGTCGGCGAGGGCCTGGCGGATGACGCGGCGTTGGGCGGGGCCGTTGGGGGCGGTGAGGCCGTTGGACGCGCCGTCCTGGTTGACGGCCGAGCCGCGCAGTACCGCGAGAACGGGGTGGCCGTTGCGGCGGGCGTCGGACAGGCGCTCCAGCAGGAGCAGGCCCGCTCCTTCGGACCAGCCGGTGCCGTCGGCGGCGGCCGCGAAGGATTTGCAGCGGCCGTCCGCCGCAAGCGCCCGCTGGCGGCTGAACTCGATGAACGCGCCCGGCGTCGCCATCACGGTCACCCCGCCGGCCAGGGCGAGGGAGCTTTCCCCCTGACGCAGTGAGCGCATCGCGAGGTGGACCGCGACCAGCGACGACGAGCAGGCGGTGTCGACGGTGACGGCTGGGCCCTCGAGGCCGAAGGTGTAGGAGATCCGGCCGGAGACCACGCTGCCCGCGTTGCCCGTGGCCAAGTGGCCCTCGACCGGCTCGGCCGCGCCGAGCAGCAGGGGCGTGTAGTCCTGGCCGCTACATCCGACGAAGACGCCGGTGCGGCTGTGCCGCAGGGACTGCGGGTCGATGCCGGCCCGCTCGACGGCCTCCCACGTGCTCTCCAGGAGGAGACGCTGTTGCGGATCCATCGCCAAGGCCTCGCGCGGCGAGATCCCGAAGAAGGCCGCGTCGAAGTCGGCGACGTCGTGGAGGAAGCCGCCCTCCTTTGTGTAGGTGGTGCCGGCCCGGGCGGCGTCGGTGTCGTAGTGGGCGTCCATGTCCCAGCCCCGGTTGGTCGGGGTGAGGGACACCGCGTCGGTGCCGTCGGCGACCAGGTTCCACAGCTGTTCCGGGGAGCGCACTCCGCCCGGGTAGCGGCAGCCCATGCCGACGACGGCGACGGGCTCGGGCACGGCCGACTCCACCTCGTGCAGGCGCCGCTTGGTCTGCTGCAGTTCGGCGATCACCCGCTTGAGGTATTCGCGGAGCTTGTCTTCACTGGCCATCTGTCCGTGTCCCCCTCGCGTCATGTACGTCTGTCTGTCGGACCCTTTGCTCACGACACCGCCAGGTCCCCGTCGACGAGGCCGAACAGTTCCTCGTCGGTGGCGTCGTCGAGGTGTGCGGCGGCGGCCTCGTCCGGCGTGCTCCGGCCGTTCAGGGCGGCGAGCAGGCGCTGTGCCCGGGCGTTCAACCGCAGCCGGTCCTCGTCGTCCAGGCCGTCCGACACGGCCGCTTCGAGCCGATCGAGCAGCGCCTCGATGCCGTCGACGGCCGGCCCGGCGAGCAGGTGGAGCAGGTGGTCGGCCAGGTCCGCGGCAGTCGGGTGGTCGAAGACGACAGCCGCCGACAGTACGGCTCCGGTGGCCGCGCCGAGCCGGTTGCGCAGTTCGACGGCTGTGAGGGAGTCGATGCCCAGGTCGGAGAAGGCCCGTTCCGCGCCGACAGCGTCCGCCGAGTCATGGCCGAGCACCTGGGCGGCCTCGGCGCGCACCAGGTGGACGAGCCGGGCGTGCTGCTCCTGCCGGGTGGCTCCGGCCAGCTCGGCCTTCAGCGCGACGGCCGCGTCGCCAGGTGCGGCGCTCACGGTGTGCGTGTCCAGGGCCGTGCGGGCCTCGGGCACCTCGTCGAACAGCGGGCGGGGGCGGGTGGCGTTGTAGGCGGGGGCGAACATGGCCCAGTCCACATCGGCGACCGCGAGCACGGTGTCCCCGGCTCCGACAGCCTGACCGAGTGCGGCGACGGCGAGCCGGGGCGCCATGGCCTGGACACCCTGGCGGGCGAGCAGGTCCTCGGCGCCGTCCTGGGCGGCCATGCCGCCGTCGGCCCAGGGGCCCCAGGCGACGGAGGTCGCGGCGAGGCCGCGGGCGCGCCGCAGTTCGGCGAGTGCGTCGAGGTAGGCGTTGGCGGCGGCGTAGGCGACCTGACCCGCGCCGCCCCAGGTGGCGGAGATCGACGAGAAGAGTACGAACGCGTCGAGCGGGCGGTCGCCCAGTGCCTCATGGAGGTTGCGCGCCCCGGAGACCTTGCCGTGGACGATCGCGGCGGCCGCCTCGGGTGTGAGGTAGCCGGTGGGCGTGAGCTGGCCGACGCCGGCGGCGTGCACCACGGTGCGCGGACCGTGCCCGGCCGCGTCAAGGCGGGCGACCAGGGCAGTGACCTGGGCCCGGTCGGAGACGTCGCAGGCCTCGACGGTGGCGGCGGTGCCGAGGGCGGCGAGTTCGGCGACCAGCTCCTCGGCACCGGGTGCGTCCGGGCCGCGGCGGCTGGTCAGGACGAGGTGTTCGGCTCCCTGCTCGGCGAGCATGCGGGCGACGTGGGCGCCGAGGGCGCCGGTGCCGCCGGTCACCAGGACCGTGCCCTGCGGCTGCCAGCCCGGACGTTCGTCGCCGGCGGGCAGCGGGGTGCGCACGAGGCGGCGGACGAACGTGCCAGTGGCACGCAGGGCCGTCTGGTCCTCGCTCCCGCCCGGAGCGAGGGCCCCGGGCAGCGCCCGCAGCACGCGCGCGTCGAGCTCGACGGGCAAGTCGACGGCGCCGCCCCAGCGGCGGGGCGACTCCAGGCCGACGACCCGGCCCAGGCCCCACACCTGTGCCTGGTCCGCGTCGTGCAGCGGGTCACCGGGGCCGACGGAGACCGCGCCACGCGTGAGCAGCCACAGCGGGGCCTCCGTCTCCGTGTCGCCGAGTGCCTGGGTGAGTGCGAGCATGGCGGCCAGGCCGCTGGTCAGGCCCTGGTGGCTGGGGTGGGGCGCGGTGTCGAGGGCGAGCAGGGAAACGACGCCGTCGGCGGGCGGCAGTTCGCGCAGCCGGCGGGCGGTGTCCTCGCGCGTGGCGGTCGCGGTGTCGATCCGTAGCGGTGTGATGCGGGCGCCGGCCGCGGCGAGAGTGTCGAGCACGGTGCGCGTCCAGGCGCCGTCGGTCTCGGTCTCGGGCAGGACGGCGATCCAGTCGCCGCGCAGGGTGCCCGGGGCGGCGGCGCTGGAGGCCGGGCGCCAGGCGACGCCGTACCGCCAAGCGTCCAGCACGGTGCTCTCGTCGAAGCGGCGGCGCCAGGACGTCAGGGCGGGCAGCACGGTGTCCAGGTGGGCTTCCTGTACGCCGAGTTCGGCGGCCAGCTCGGCAGTGCCGCGGCCCTCGACGGCGGCCCAGAACCCGGACGCCTCCCCGGCTCCAGGCGTGGGGGCAGCCGGTGCGGCGGGGGCCTGTGGCCAGAAGCGGCGGCGCTGGAAGGCATACGTGGGCAGGGCGACCGTGCGGGCGCCGGTGCCCGCGTGGAACGCCTCCCAGTCGGGCTCGGCCCCGTGCACATACAGCTCGCCGAGCGCGGCGACCAGGGCCTGCGGCTCGGGCTCGTCGCCGCGCAGCGTGGGGACGACCAGGGTCTGCTCGTCGTACGGCAGCGCCCCCTTGGCCAGGGCGGTGAGGACGCTGTCGGGGCCCAGCTCGACGTACCGTGTGACACCCGCCTCGCGCAGGGCCGCCATGCCGTCGGCGAACCGGACGGCCTCGCGCACGTGCGTCACCCAGTACTCGGGCGTGGCTAGTTCGTCGCCGGCGACCGTGCCGGTGAGATTGGAGACGACGGGGGTACGCGCCGGGTGGTACGTCAGCGTCGCCGCGACCGCCCGGAACTCCTCCAGCATGGGCTCCATCAGCGGCGAGTGGAAGGCGTGGCTCACGGTGAGCCGCTTGGCCCTGCGGCCCTCGGCGACGAAGCGCGCGGCGACCTCGGACACCGGGCCCTCGACGCCCGAAATCACCACGGACGAGGGGCCGTTGACGGCCGCGAGGGACACCAGGTCCATGCCCTCGATCGCGGCGCGGGCCGTCTCCTCGTCGGCCTCGACCGCCACCATGGCGCCACCCTCGGGGAGCCGTCGCATGAGCCGGCCGCGCGCGGCGACCATGGTGCAGGCGTCGTTGAGGTCCAGTACTCCGGCGACGTGGGCTGCGGCGATCTCGCCGATGGAGTGGCCGATGACCAGGTCAGGGCGCACTCCCCAGGACTCCAGGAGCGCGAACAGGGCGACTTCCAGGGCGAACAGGCCGGCCTGGGTGAAGTCGGTACGGTCGAGGGGTGTGGCGCCCGTCTCGTCCTGCCGCTCGAACAGCACGCGGTGCAGTGGGAGTTCGAGCTCCGGGTCGAGCCGGGAGGCGACGGCGTCGAAGGCCTCCGCGAAGACCGGGTGGGTCTCGTACAACTCCCGGCCCATGCCGGCGCGCTGGGAGCCCTGTCCGGAGAACAGGAAGGCCGTGCGCGCCCGGTTCGCGCGGACCGGGCCGCCGTCGTCGGCCGCGGCGAGCGCGTCCAGGCCGGCGAGCAGCTCCTCGGTGCCGGTGCCGTGGACGGCGGCGCGGTGGTCGAGTGCGGAGCGGGTCAGCGCCAGGGAACGGGCCACGTCCGCCGGCGGGGCGGGGAAGCGCCGCAGGTGGTCGGCGAGCCGGGCGGCCTGGGCGCGCAGCGCCTCGGGGGTGTGCCCGGACACCGGCCACAGCAGCGGCCGGTCGGCGGCTGGTGCCGTGCGGTGCTCGGCGCAGGCCGTGGCCGGGGCCTGCTCCAGGATCGCGTGGACGTTGGTGCCGCTGATCCCGAACGCGGACACGCCGGCCCGGCGCGGGCGCCCGGTGGCGGGCCACTCGGTGCGCTCGGTGAGCAGGCGCACCGCGCCCGAGGTCCAGTCGACGTGGCCGGAGGGCCGGTCGGTGTGCAGGGTTCTGGGCAGGACGCCGTGCCGCAGGGCGAGAACCGTCTTGATGACGCCGGCGACACCGGCGGCGGCTTGCGTGTGCCCGATGTTGGACTTCAGGGCGCCCAGCAGCAGCGGCCGGTCGGTGTCACGCTCCTGTCCGTAGGTGGCGAGCAGTGCCTGCGCCTCGATCGGGTCGCCGAGCTTGGTGCCGGTGCCGTGTGCCTCGACCGCGTCGACGTCGGCCGCCGTCAGGTCCGCGTTGGCGAGCGCCTGGCGGATGACGCGCTGCTGCGCCGGACCGCTGGGCGCGGACAGGCCGTTGGAGGCGCCGTCCTGGTTGACGGCGGAGCCGCGCAGGACCGCGAGGACCTCGTGGCCGTTGCGCTCGGCGTCCGAGAGACGCTCCAGAAGGATGACACCGACGCCCTCGCCCCAGCCGGTGCCGTCGGCGGCGTCGGCGAACGGCTTGCAGCGGCCATCCTCGGCGAGCCCGCGCTGGCGACTGAAGCTGATGAACATGCCGGGGGTGCACATGACGGTCGCGCCGCCCGCGAACGCCAGGTCGCATTCGCCCTGCCGCAGGGCCTGCGCGGCCAGGTGCAGCGCGACGAGGGACGACGAGCAGGCCGTGTCGACGGTGACGGCCGGGCCTTCGAGACCGAAGCAGTAGGCGATCCTGCCGGACAGGACGCTGGCGGCATTACCGGTCATCAGGTGACCCTCGGCGCCGTCCTGGGTGGCGCCCACCACCCCGTAGTCCTGGTAGTTGATGCCCGCGAAGACGCCTGTGCGGGTGCCGCGCAGCGCCAGCGGGTCGATGCCCGCCCGCTCGGTCGCCTGCCAGGACGTCTCGAGGAGGAGGCGCTGCTGCGGGTCCATGGCCAGGGCCTCGCGCGGCGAGATGCCGAACAGCGCCGGGTCGAAGTCGGCGGCGTCGTAGATGAACGCGCCCTCCTTGGCGTACGAGGTCCCCGGGTTGTCCGGGTCCGGGTGGTACAGCCGCTCCAGGTCCCAGCCGCGGTCGGCGGGCAACACGGCCACCGCGTCACGCTCGGCCTCCAGGAGCTCCCACAGGTCGTCGGGTCCGCCGACGCCGCCCGGGAAACGGCAGCCCATGCCGACGACGGCCACGGGGTCGTCGTCGAGCGCGACCGGGGCGTCGGCCACGGGCGCGGCTGCCTCGGCGGTGCCGTCGGTCAGCTCGGCCACCAGATGCTCGGCGAGCACCAGCGGGGTCGGGTGGTCGAAGACGAGGGTGGCGGACAGGCTCAGGCCAGTTGCCGCCTCGAGCAGGTTGCAGAACTCGACGGCGGTCAGCGAGTCGAAGCCGATGTCGCGGAACGATCTGCCCGGCCCGACCTCGTCGGCGGAGGCGTGCCGCAGCACGAGCGCGACGAGCTCACGGATCAACTCCAGTATGGTGTACGCCTGTTCGGCAGCGGGCAGGCCCGCGAGGGTGGTGCGGAGCGATGTCGCGGCATCCTCTTCGGCACCGCCCGCGCCCTCGGCCTCGGCCTCGCGCAGCGCGCGGGACTGGGGCAACTGGTCGAAGAGCCGGGCCGGACGGACGGCCGTGAACCGGGGCAGGAAGCGGGTCCAGTCGACGTCGGCGACGGTCAGCGCGGCGTCGCCACCGGCCACCGCGCGGTCCAGGGCGGTCAGCGCCGACTCCGACGCCATCGGTACGACACCGCCGGCGGACAGACGCTCGTCCCCGGCCGCGAGACCGCTCTCGCCCCAGGCTCCCCACGCCACCGAGGTGGCGGGTAGGCCCTGGGCCCGGCGCTGCTCGGCCAGCGCGTCCAGGAAGGCGTTGGCGGCCGCGTAGTTGGCCTGCCCCGCGTTGCCGAGGCTGCCGGCGGCCGACGAGAACAGCACGAACGCCGTCAGGTCCGACTCCCGCGTCAGCTCGTGCAGGTGCTGCGCGGCGAGGGCCTTGGCCCGCAGCACGGGCGCCAGTCGCTCGGGGGTGAGCCCGTCGAGCACGCCGTCGTCGAGTACGGCTGCCGCGTGCACCACCGCCGTCACCGGGAGGTCCGCGGGCTGGGCGGCCAGCAGTTCGGCGAGCGCGGCGCGGTCGCCCACGTCGCAGGCGACCGCCTCGGCAGCGGCACCCACATCCCGTATGCGAGAGAGGAGTTCACCGGCACCGGGCGCGTCGGCTCCCCGCCGCGAGACGAGCAGCAGCCGTCGGGCGCCCCGAGCCGCCAGCGACAGCGCCAGGTCGCCGCCGAGGCCGCCGGTGCCACCGGTGATCAGTACGGTGCCCGAGCCCGGCCACACGACGGCCTCGGCCCCGGCGGGGGCCGGCGCGGGCACCAGGCGCCGCCCGAACACGCCGGACGAGCGCAGCGCGAGCTGGTCCTCGCCGTCCAGACCACCGAGCACCCGGGCGAGCCGGGTCCCGGCCCGGTCGTCCGGCACCGACGGCAGATCCACGAGCCCGCCCCAGCGCTCCGGGGTCTCCAGTGCCGCCACCCGGCCGAAGCCCCACAGCGCGGCCTGCGCGGGACGGGCGACTGCGTCGGAACGCCCGGTGGAGACGGCACCCTGCGTCGCGCACCACAGCGCGAGCTCCGGGGCCACCTCCCCAAGAGCCTGATGCAGTACGAGAGTCGAGGCGAGGAAACCCGGAACGGGGGCCTCGTCGGCCAGCGGCTCGTAGGTGAGGGCGAGCAGCGAGAGCACCCCGCCCGACAGCGGCTCGCCGTCGGCTCCATGCGCGGCCAGGGCCTCCCTCAGGAGCCGGGCTGTCTCGAACCGATCGGTACCGGAGGGCAGCTCGACCGGAACTGCCTCTCCTCCGTGGCGGCCGATCGCTCGCAGCGCCGCTTCGGCCCACGGCTCCTGGGCGTGCCCGGCGGGCAGGACGACCAGCCAGTTCCCGGCCGACTCGGGGCCGGTGGGACCGGCCATCGGCTGCCAGGTCTCGTGGTAGCGCCACGCATCGATGAGGCTGGCGCGCCTGCGGCGGCTGCGCCACCGGGTCAGGGCGGGCAGTACGTCGGAGAGCAGGGCGTCGGGCGCCAGGTCGAGGGCCCCGGCCACGGCCTCCAGGTCCTCACGGTCCACGGTCTCCCAGAACCGCGCCTCCTCGGGGTCGGCGGGGAGGGCTTCGGACGCAGGGGTGGCAGGCTCGGTCTCCTCGGGCCAGTAGTGCTGGTGTTGGAAGGCGTAGGTGGGCAGGTCGACCCGGCGGACACCGGGCGGGAAGACCTTGGGCCAGTCCGGTGTGACGCCGTGGACGTGCAGTTCGGCCAGGGAGGTCAGGAGACGGTCGAGGCCGCCGTCGTTACGGCGCAGCGAACCGACCGTGACCGCCGAAGAACCAGCATCCTCGACGGTCTCCTGAACCCCGATATTGACCAGCGGGTGGGGGCTGGACTCGACGAACACGCCAAAGCCGTCGTCGATCAGCATGCGCGTCGCAGTCTCGAACTCCACCGTCTGACGCAGGCTCGTGAACCAGTACTCCGCATCGAAGGCAGAGCCGTCCTCGATACGCCCGGTCACCGTGGAGTAGACGGGTATCTCACCCGCTTGCGGGCGGATCGGCGACAGTACGTCCAGGAGCTCGTCGCGCAGTTCCTCGACATGCGCGGAGTGCGAGGCGTAGTCGACCGCGATACGCCGCGCCCGCACATCCGTCCCGGACCAGCGGGCAAGAAGCTCGTCCAGACCCTCCACATCGCCCGAGATCACCACGGAATTCGGCCCATTGACAGCCGCGACCGAGACCCGGCCCTCAAAACCGGACAACTCCTCACGGACACGATCAACAGGAAGTGACACGGACACCATGCCACCCCGCCCCGCCAGCGCCACAATCGCCTTCGACCGCAAAGCGACAACCCGCGCCGCATCCTCCAACGACAAAGCACCCGCCACACACGCAGCCGCGATCTCCCCCTGCGAGTGACCCATCACCGCCGACGGACGAACACCCCAGTCCCGCCACACCGCCGCCAAAGACACCATCACCGCAAACAGCAACGGCTGAACCACATCCACCCGCTCAACATCCACCCGGCCATGAAGAGCGTCCTCAAACGACCAATCCGTAAACGCAGCCAGAGCCTCACCACACTCAGCCATCCGCGCCGCGAACACCGGCGAAGACTCCATCAACTCCAACGCCATGCCCTGCCACTGCGAACCCTGACCCGGGAAGACAAAAGCCACCCGACCCGCATCCGTGGCCACACCCTCGACCACACCAGTAGCCGAACGCCCATCGGCAACAGCCTCAAGCCCCGCCACCAGCTCATCGCGCGACCCACCGACCACCACAGCCCGATGCTCCAACGCCGCCCGCGACGTCACCAACGAGAAACCCACATCCGCCAGCGACTCATCCGTCAGCGAAGCCGCCAGCCGCGCAGCCTGCCCCCGCAACGCCGCCGCCGACTTACCCGACACCACCCACGGCACCGGCACACCGTCCACCGGCTCAACAGTCTCGGCGGCGGCCACCTCAGGCGCCTGCTCCAGCACCACATGCGCGTTCGTCCCGCTGATGCCGAACGACGACACACCCGCCCGGCGCGCGCGGCCCGTCTCCGGCCAGTCACGGGTGCCCATGGTCAGAGCGATGTTCCCGGCGGTCCAGTCGACGTGCGAGGTCGGCTCGTCCACGTGCAGAGTCTTCGGCAGCACGCCGTGCCGCATGGCCTCGACCATCTTGATCACACCGGCCACACCCGCAGCGGCTTGCGTGTGCCCGATGTTCGACTTCACCGAGCCCAGCCACAGCGGCCGGTCCCCCGGCCGGTCCTGCCCGTACGTGGCGAGCAGCGCGCCGGCCTCGATAGGGTCGCCGAGCCGGGTGCCCGTGCCGTGGGCCTCGACCGCGTCCACATCGGAAGCCTCCAGGCCCGCGCTGTTGAGGGCCTGGAGGATCACGCGCTGCTGGGCCGGGCCGTTCGGGGCCGTGAGCCCGTTGGAGGCGCCGTCCTGGTTGACCGCCGAGCCACGGACGACCGCGAGCACGGGGTGCCCCTTGGCCCGCGCGTCCGACAGGCGCTCGACCAGGAGCATGCCGACACCCTCGGAGAACCCGGCGCCGTCGGCCGCGCCCGCGAACGCCTTGCAGCGGCCGTCCGCCGCGAGGCCGCCCTGCAGCCCCAGTTCGGTGAAGAGCCCGGGTGTGGGCATGACGGTGACGCCGCCCGCGAGCGCCATGTCGCACTCGCCCTGCCGCAGCGACTGCGCCGCCAGATGCAGGGCCACAAGCGACGACGAGCACGCCGTGTCCACCGTCACCGCCGGACCCTCGAGCCCGAAGGTGTACGAGATGCGGCCGGAGATGACGCTCGCGGTGTTCACTGTGGCGACGGGCCCGTCGAGGCTTCCCGGCCGGCTCATCAGCAGCGAGGTGTACGCCTGGCTGTTGGTGCCCGCGTACACGCCCGTACGGCTGCCGCGCAGGCGCGTCGGGTCGATTCCGGCCCGCTCGAAAGCCTCCCAGGACGTCTCCAGGAGCAGCCGCTGCTGCGGGTCCATCGCCAGCGCCTCACGCGGCGAGATCCCGAAGAACGCCGGGTCGAACGCGCCCGCGTCCGCGAGGAATCCGCCCTCGGCAGTCACGGTGTGCAAGGCGCCGTCCGCGTCCGCGACGTACACCGAGTCCTTGTCCCAGCCACGGTCCTCGGGGAACGGCGCGATCGCGTCGCCCTCTGTGAGCAGCAACTGCCACAGCTCTGCCGGGGAGTTGACGTCGCCGGGGAAGCGGCAGGCCATACCGACGATCGCGATGGGGTCGTCGGCAGCGGCGGCGGTCCGTACGGCGGGCGCCGCGCCCGCGGGATCGGTCCCGGCCGACGAAAGGCCGCCGGACAGCTCGCCGCACAGCTGCTCGGCGAGCGCGCGGGGCGTGGGGTGGTCGAAGGTGAGGGTGACCGGCAGCCTCAGCTCGGTCACTGCGCCCAGGCGGTTGCGCAGTTCGACCGCGGTCACCGAGTCGAAGCCTATGTCACGGAAGGCACGGTCGGCCTCGATCTCGTCGGCCGAGCCGTAACCGAGGACGGCGGCGACCTGGGTACGTACCAGGTCGAGGAGGGTGCGCAGGGTCTCGTCGCGTGACTGGCCCGCGAGGCTGCTCACGAACGCGGAGGTGGCGCCCGGCTCGGCGGGCCGCGTCGCCTGTTCAGCCAGCAGCGCCTTCACCTCGGGCACGTCCTCCAGGACGCGGGAGGCGCGGGTGGCCGTCATGGCGACGAAGAAGCGCTCCCAGTCGATGTCCGCGATCGCCACGAACGTGTCGCCCTGCTCGACGGCCTGGCCCATCGCGGCGGCGGCCATCTCGGGGGCCATCTCGGGCAGGCCGTGGCGGCGGGCGAGCTCACCGATGCCGCCCTCCGCCATGCCGCCCTCGGCCCAGGGGCCCCAGGCGATGGAGGTGGCGGGCAGGCCGAGGTCGCGGCGCCGGTGTGTGAAGGCGTCGAGGAAGGCGTTGCCGGGGGCGTAATTGCCCTGGCCGGAGGCTCCGAAGGAGCCCGCCATGGAGGAGAAGAGCACGAACGCCGACAGGTCGAGGCCGCTCGTCAGCTCGTGCAGGTGGAGTGTGGCGTCCATCTTGAGCCGCAGCACCCGCTCCAGCTGCTCGGGCGTGAGCGAGTCGACGACGCCGTCGTCGAGGACGGCCGCGGTGTGCACCACGGCCGTCAGCGGGTACTCCTCGGGGATTCCGCCGAGGAGTTCGGCCAGGGCGACCCGGTCCGAGATGTCGCAGGCGGCGACGGTGACGCGAGTGCCGGCCTCGACCAGGTCGGCTTCGAGTTCGGCCGCGCCTGGTGCGGCGGCGCCACGTCGGCTCACCAGAAGCAGGTGCTCGGCGCCCTGCCGGGCCAGCCAGCGGGCGGTCTGCGCACCGAGCGCGCCGGTGCCGCCGGTGACGAGCACTGTGCCCGTGGGCCGCCACGGTGTCGTGCCCTCGGCAGCCGGGTTCGCCCGGACGATGCGGCGGGCGAGCAGCCCGGAGGGCCGCAGCGCGAGCTGGTCCTCGCCGGTCGCCCCGGACAGCGCCGTACGCAGCAACTCGGCGAACCGGCCGTCAGCCCCGGCGGGCAGGTCGAGCAGGCCACCCCAGCGCTGCGGGTACTCCTGCGCGGCGACCCGGCCAAGGCCCCAGACCAGGGCATGCTCCGGGTTGTCGAGGGTGTCCTTGGGGCCGGTGGAGACGGCTCCCCGGGTGACACACCACAGGGGTGCGGTCAGGCCCAGGTCTCCGAGGGCCTGGACGAGCACGACGGTGCCGGTGTGACCGCGCGTCGCGCCGGGCAGGCCGTCGACACGGCCGGCGGCCAGGGCGAGGAAGGACAGCACGCCCGCGAGTGGTTCCGTGCCGTCGAGGTGCTCGCGCAGCCCGTCCCGTACACCGGACCGGTCCGGAGCGCTCACGTCGAGCGGCACGGTGACGGTCTCGGCCCCGTCCGCGTGCAGGGCGTCGGCGCAGGTGGCGAACAGAGTGTCGTCCTCGTGCCCGGCCGGAACGACGAGGGCCCAGCGACCGGTGAGGCGCTGGGGCACGACACCGGTCTGCGGCTTCCAGGCGATGCGGTAGCGCCATGAGTCGACGGTGGAACGGTCCCGCCGGCGCCGGCGCCAGGCCGAGAGGGCGGGCAGTACGTCGCTCAGCGGCGCCGAGGCGTCGACCTGCAGGCTGTCGGCGAGGGCTTGCAGGTCCTCGCGCTCCACAGTGGTCCAGAAAGCGTCATCGAGCGCCGAGGGCGAGGGGAGGGCGGCCGGGTCGGTCTCCTCGGGCCAGTAGTGCTGGTGTTGGAAGGCGTAGGTGGGCAGGTCGACGCGGCGGGCGCCGGACGGGAAGACCTTGGACCAGTCCGGTGTGACGCCGTGGACGTGCAGCTCGGCCAGGGAGGTCAGGAGACGGTCGAGGTCCCCGTCGTTACGCCGCAGCGAACCGACCGTGACCGCCGGGGAGCCCGCGTCCTCAATGGTCTCCTGAACACCGATACTGACGACCGGGTGAGGGCTGGACTCGACGAACACGCCAAAGCCGTCGTCGATCAGCATGCGCGTCGCAGTCTCGAACTCCACCGTCTGACGCAGATTCGCGTGCCAGTACTCCGCATCGAAAGCAGAACCGTCCTCAACCTGGCCCGTCACCGTGGAATACACCGGTATCTCACCCGCCCGGGGGCGGACCGGCGACAGTACGTCCAGGAGCTCATCACGCAGCTCCTCCACATGCGCCGAGTGGGACGCGTAATCGACCGCGATACGCCGCGCCCGCACATCCGTCCCGGACCAGCGGGCAAGAAGCTCGTCCAGACCCTCCACATCGCCCGAGATCACCACGGAGTGCGGCCCGTTGACAGCCGCGACCGAGACCCGGCCCTCCAAACCGGACAACTCCTCACGCACCCGGCCCACCGGCAACGGCACCGACACCATGCCGCCCTTGCCCGCCAACGCCACAATCGCCTTCGACCGGAGCGCGACGACACGCGCCGCATCCTCCAGAGACAATGCGCCCGCGACACACGCAGCCGCGATCTCCCCCTGCGAGTGACCCATCACCGCCGACGGACGAACACCCCAGTCCCGCCACACCGCCGCCAAAGACACCATCACCGCAAACAGCAACGGCTGAACCACATCCACCCGCTCAACATCCACCCGGCCATGAAGAGCGTCCTCAAACGACCAATCCGTAAACGCAGCCAGAGCCTCACCACACTCAGCCATCCGCGCCGCGAACACCGGCGAAGACTCCATCAACTCCAACGCCATGCCCTGCCACTGCGAACCCTGACCCGGGAACACAAAAACCACCCGACCCGCATCCGAGGCAACACCCTCAACCACACCAGCCACACCACGACCCTCAGCAACAGCCTCAAGCCCCACCACCAGCTCATCCCGCGACCCACCCACCACCACAGCCCGATACGGCAGCTGCGCCCGCGTCGTCGCCAACGAGAAGCCGATGTCCGCCGGCGACTCGTCCGTGACAGTGGCGAGGAGCTTCGCCGCCTGCGCCCGCAACGCCTCCGGCGTCCGGCCCGACAACGCCCACGGCACCGGACCGCCGTCCGGCGTCCGGGCCTCTTCCTGCGTCGGTCCCTGTTCCAGGATCACGTGGGCGTTCGTGCCGCTGATACCGAACGACGAAATGCCGGCCCGGCGCGGGCGGCTGTCGGGCTTGGGCCATGCCTGCTCGTCCGTCAGCAGGCGCACGTCACCAGCGTCCCATTCCACCTGGGGCGTGGGCTCGTCGACGTGCAGGGTCTGCGGCAGGACTCCGTGGCGCATGGCCTCGATCATCTTGATGATGCCCGCGACACCGGCGGCGGCCTGCGTGTGACCGATGTTCGACTTGATGGAGCCCAGCCACAGCGGCCGGTTCGCGTCACGGTCCCGCCCGTACGTGGCGAGCAGCGCCTGCGCCTCGATCGGGTCGCCCAGCTTCGTTCCCGTACCGTGCGCCTCCACCACGTCCACGTCGGCCGGGCCGAGTCCGCCGCTGCGCAAGGCCTGGAGGATGACGCGCTGCTGGGAGGGGCCGTTGGGGGCCGTGAGGCCGCTGCTGGCGCCGTCCTGGTTGATCGCCGAGCCGCGGATCACCGCGAGGACGGGGTGACCGTTGCGCCGGGCGTCGGACAGGCGCTCCAGGAGGAGCATGCCCGCGCCCTCGGACCAGCCGGTGCCGTCCGCCGCGCCCGCGAAGGCCTTGCAGCGGCCGTCGGAGGCCAGGCCGCGCTGGCGGCTGAAGGCAATGAACGTGCCGGGGGTGGCCATCACGGCAACGCCGCCGGCCAGGGCGAGCGAGCACTCGCCGCTACGCAGGGCGTAGGAGGCCAGATGAAGGGAGACAAGGGAGGAGGAGCAGGCGGTGTCGACGGTGACTGCGGGGCCTTCGAGGCCGAGGGTGTACGAGATGCGGCCGGAGGCGACACTGCCGGAACTGCTGGTGCCCAGGTAGGCCTCGCTGCCCTGGGGCATCAGGTGCAGCCGGGACGCGTAGTCCTGGTACATGACGCCGGCGAAGACGCCGGTGCGGCTGCCGCGCAGGGTCGTCGGGTCGATCCCGGCCCGCTCGAACGCTTCCCAGGACGTCTCCAGGAGCAGCCGCTGCTGCGGGTCCATCGCCAGCGCCTCACGCGGCGAGATGTTGAAGAACACCGGGTCGAAGTCGCCCGCGTCGTGCAGGAACCCGCCCTCGGTGGTGTACGAGGTGCCGGGATTCTCCGGGTCCGGGTCGTGCAGGGCTCCGACGTCCCAGCCGCGGTTGGTGGGGAACTCGGTGATGGCGTCGCCGCCCGAGGCGACGAGCCGCCACAGCTCCTCGGGCGAGCTCACGCCGCCCGGGAAGCGGCAGCCCATGCCGACGATGGCGATGGGTTCACTGGCCGCGCTCTCCGCTTCCTTGAGCCGCTCACGGGTCTGGGCCAGGTCCGTCGTGACGCGCTTGAGGTACTCGCGCAGCTTCTGTTCATTCGTCGCCATGAGGTCCTCGCCAGTCTGCGGTGTGCGGAGGTCGTGGGGCCGGTGCGGGCAGGGCCGCGGCGCCCGGCGGAGTGAGGGCGGGCATGTTCAGACCGCTCCCAGGTCGTTATCGATGAAGTCGAAGATCTCGTCGTCGGACGCGCCGTCGATCTTCGTTGCGAGGTCGGTGGTCCCGGTGTCGTCGGCCGTGTCCTCGTAGCGCGCCAGCAGGTTCTGCAGGCGGGCGGTGACGCCGAGCCGGGTGACCGGGTCCAACTCGGCTTCCCCGAGGTCGCGTTCGATCCGGTCGAGCTCGGCGAGAAGGGCCACTCCCCTGCCTTCGTCGGGTCGGTCCAGGTCGTCGGCAAGGTGCCGCGCCAGGGCCTCGGGCGTGGGGTGGTCGAAGACCAGTGTGGAGGGCAGCCGGATGCCAGTGAGGGCACCGAGCCGGTTGCGCAGCTCGACGGCGGTCAGTGAGTCGAAGCCCATGTCGAGGAAGCCCCGGTCCGCCTCGACGGCCTCGGCCCCCCCGGTGTGGCCGAGGACGGCCGCGGCCTCGGCACGGATCAGGCGCAGGATCTCCTTGCCGCGCTCGGCTTCGTCGAGTGCGGCGAGCCTGGTGCGCAGGCGTTCGGCCGCCCCGGGCCGGGCCGCCCCGGCCTGGTCCGGGGCGGCGACGAGGCAGCCGAGCAGCGGGTGGACGGTGCCGGCAGCGACCTGGGCGCGCACGGTCGCCAGGTCGACGTGGACGGGCAGCAGCACGGGGGCGGCCGCCGGGTCCAGGGCGCTGTCGAACAGGGCCAGGCCCTCCTGTGTCGAGAGCGGCAGGATGCCCGAGCGGTTCATGCGCCGGGTATCGCGCTCGCTGAGCGCGGCGGTCATGCCTCCATCGGGCTCCCAGGAGCCCCAGGCCAGTGCGACGGCGGGCAGGCCCTGGGCGCGTCGGGTGCGGGCCATCGCGTCGAGAAAGGCGTTGGCGGCGGCGTAGTTGGCCTGCCCGGCCGCGCCGAACGCGGAGGCGGCCGAGGAGAACAGGACGAACGCGGCGAGGTCCAGGTGCCGGGTCAGCTCGTGCAGGTGCAGCGCCGCGTCGGCCTTGGGGCGCAGGACCTTGTTGACACGCTCGGGGGTGAGCGAGGTGACGACGGTGTCCTCCAGAACGCCTGCCGCGTGCACCACGGCGGTCAGCGGGTGTGCTGCGGGCACGTCGTCCAGCAGGTCGCGCACAGCGGTACGGTCGGCCAGGTCGCAGGCGGCCAGGTCGACGTGGGCGCCCAGGGCGCGCAGGTCGTCGGCGAGGCTCTCGGCGCCGGGCGCGGCGGCGCCGCTGCGGCTGGCCAACAGGAGCCTGCGTACGCCGTGTTCGGCGACCAAGTGGCGGGCGATCAGGCCGCCGAGCGAGCCGGTGGCGCCGGTGATCAGGACGGTACCCCGGCCGTCGGTGTCGGCGAGCGGGCGGGCGGCGTCCTGGCCGGTGACCTTGGGCGCGGGGACGCGGGTGAGCCGCGGGGTGTGCGGCCTGTCGGCGCGTACGGCCGTCTCGGCGGCGCCGAGCCGCCACAGGGCCGGCAGCAGCAGGTGGGCGCTGCCGGGCTCGTCGGTGTCGACGAGCAGGAACTGGCCCGGGTTCTCCGACTGGCCGGAGCGGACCAGGCCGCCCACGGCGGCGAGCGCGGGCACGACGGGGTCGGTGTCGGTGACGGCCACAGCCCCGCGCGTGACGACGACCAGGCGAGTGCCGGACAGCCGCTCGTCGGCGAGCCAGCCCTGCAACAGGTCCAGGGTGTCGTGAAGTTCGCGGCCCGGGTGGGTGGGCAGCTCGGCATCGGCGTCCGCGAGGCCGTCCTTGACCACGAGTACGGCGTCGGGGGCGGGGAAGCCCGCGTCCAGTTCGCTCGTGAGGGCGGCCAGGTCCGGGTAGGCGGACCCGGTGCCGGGCTCGGCACCGAGGTAGGCCCACGTGGCGGGGCCGGGGTCGGTGCCGGCGGGGGTGGCCGGGGCCCATTCCTGGTGGTACATCGAGTGGGTTCCGGCGGCACGCCGGGAGGCGGTCAGCTGCTCGGTGGACAGCGGACGCAGCACCAGGGAGCCCACGGTGGCGACCGGGGTCCCGGCGGTGTCGGCGATCTCCAGGCGCACGGTGTCGTTCCCGGTGGGCGTCACGCGCACCCGCAGGGTGTCCGTGCCCTCGCGGTGGACACGTACGCCGGTGAAGGCGAAGGGCAGGCTGCCTGTGGCGGAGCCGAGCAGATCGCCGAGGGCGACCGTGTGCAGGGCCGCGTCGAGCAGGGCCGGGTGCACGGTGTAGGCCGCCGCCTGCTCCACTGCCCCGTCGGGCAGGGCGACTTCGGCGAGGACGGCGCCGCCGTCGCGCCAGGCGGCGCGCACGCCCCGGAAGGTGGGCCCGTAGTGGAAGCCCGCGTCGGCGAGCCCCGTGTACAGCCCCTCCACGGGCAGCGGTTCGGCACTCGCGGGCGGCCAGGTGGCCGGGCCCGCGTCCGTGGGGCCGGCCGCTGCCGCGGGTTCGAGGGCGCCCCGCGCGTGGCACACCCACGTCGCGTCGGCCTCGTCCGTGCTCGGCGGGCGGGTGTGCACCGTGAAGGTGCGTCGGCCGTCCGGGCCTGGAGCCTCCACGGCGAGCTGGAGGACCACCGGGGTGTCCTCGGCGAGGACCAGTGGGGCTTCGAGGGTGATCTCTTCGACGGTGGCGCAGCCGGTCCTGCGCCCCGCCCACAGGGCGAGTTCGAGGAAGGCCGTGCCGGGCAGCAGGACGGAGCCGAGTACGGCGTGCTCCGCGAGCCACGGGTGGGTGTCGGCGGACAGGACGGCTGTGGCGACCAGGGACCCGTCGGCCAGGTCTACGGCGGCGCCGAACAACGGGTGCCCGGCGGCCGACAGGCCGGCCGCGGTGACGTCGCCGGGCGTCGCGGGGGCGGGGGCCGGCCAGAAGTGCTCGCGCTGGAAGGCGTACGTCGGCAGGGCGACGGTGCGCGCGGCGCGGCCTGCCAGGACGGCGGCCCAGTCGACGGGCAGGCCCCGGCTCCAGGCCCGGCCGAGCGCGGTCAGCAGGGACCGTGCCTCGTCGCGGCCGGGGCGCAGCAGTGGCTCGGCAAGGGTGCGGCCGGGCTCGTCCTCGGCGTCGTCCGGCAGGCAGTCGGCGGTCATGCCGGCGAGTACCCCGTCGGGCCCGAGCTCCAGGTAGGTGTTGGTGCCCAGGGCGTCCAGGGCGCGCACGCCGTCGAGGAAGCGGACGCTGCCGCGCACATGCCGCACCCAGTAGGCGGCGTCCATGCGCGCGTCGGCGTCCAGGATCTTGCCGGTCACGTTTGACACGACCGGGATGCGCGCCGGGTGGTATGTCAGCGAGGCGGCGATGCTCTCGAACTCGTCCAGCATCGCGTCCATGTGCGCCGAGTGGAACGCGTGGCTGACGTTGAGGCGCTTGGTGCGGTGGCCCTCCGCCGCGCACTGTTCGGCGAGCTCCGCCACGGCGTCGGCGTCGCCGGAGACCACGGTGGAGCGGGGGCCGTTGACGGCGGCGATGTCGAGGCGGTCACCGAACGGTTCCACCAGGGCCTGTACGTCGGATTCGGCGGCGCCCACGGCGAGCATCGCGCCGTCGTCGGGCAGGGCCTCCATCAGACGGCCCCGGGCCGCCACCAGCGTGCAGGCGTCGGTCAGCGACAGGACGCCCGCGGCGTGAGCGGCGGCGAGTTCGCCGACCGAGTGGCCGATGAGCGCGTCGGGCCGTACGCCCCAGTGCTCCAGGAGTCCGAAGAGTGCGACCTCGACGGCGAACAGGGCAGGCTGGGTGTAGCGGGTGCGGTCGAGCAGCCGGGCGTCGTCGGTGCCGGGTTCCGCGAACAGCACGTCGCGCAGCGGCCGGTCGAGGAGCCCGTCGAACCGGGCGCACACCTCGTCGAGCCGCGCCGCGAAGGCGGGTTCTGCCGCGTACAGCTCGCGGCTCGCGCCGGGGCGCTGGCTGCCCTGGCCGGAGAAGAGGAAGGCGGCCTTGCGGGCCGGCCCCGAGCGCCCGGTGACGGCGCCGGGGGCGCCCGCTGCGAGGTCGTCGAGCGCCGCGGTCAGGTCGTCGGCGGTGCGCCCGGTGAGGACGGCACGGTGGGCGAACGCGGTCCGTGTGGTGGCCAGGGAGAGTGCCACGTCGGCGGGGGCGAGGCCGGGGTGGCGCGCCAGGTGGTCGCGCAGGCGGGCAGCCTGGGCCCGCAGCGCGGGTTCGGTGCGTCCGCTGAGGATCCAGGGAAGCGTGGATAGCGGGGATTCGGTCTCCGGGGTGCCTTCGGTGGAGGGGACCTCGGCCGCGGGAAGGCCGGGCGCGGCGGCTGGCTCCTCGATTATGACGTGCGCGTTGGTGCCGCTGATGCCGAACGACGACACGCCGGCCCGGCGCGTACGGCCGTCCTCGCGGGACCAGACGGCCTGCTCCGTGAGGAGGTCGACGGCGCCGGCGGTCCAGTCGACGTGCGGGGTCGGCTCGTCGACGTGCAGGGTCTTGGGCAGCACGCCGTGGCGCATGGCCTCGACCATCTTGATAACGCCCGCTACACCGGCGGCGGCCTGCGTGTGCCCAATGTTGGACTTCACCGAACCGAGCCGCAACGGCCGGTCGACGCCGCGCCCTTGGCCGTACGCCTCGAGGACGGCCTGTGCCTCGATCGGGTCGCCGAGCGTCGTGCCGGTGCCGTGTGCCTCGACCACGTCCACCTCGACGGGCGTGAGTCCGGCCGCGTCCAGTGCCTGGCCGATGACCCGCTGCTGGGAGGGTCCGTTGGGTGCCGTGAGGCCGTTGGAGGCGCCGTCCTGGTTGACGGCGGAGCCCTTGATCACGGCGAGCACCTGGTGACCGTTGCGCCGGGCGTCGGACAGGCGTTCCAGGAGCACCATGCCCGCGCCCTCGCTGAAGCCGGAGCCGTCGGCCGCACCCGCGAAGGACTTGCAGCGGCCGTCGGTGGCCAGACCCCGCTGGCGGGTGAACTCGGTGAACAAACCGGGCGTGGCAAGGACGGTGACGCCGCCCGCGAGGGCCATGTCGCATTCGCCCTGCCGCAGGGCCTGCGCGGCCAGGTGCAGCGCGACGAGGGAGGACGAGCAGGCCGTGTCGATGGTGACCGCCGGGCCTTCGAGGCCGAAGGTGTACCCGACGCGGCCGGACACCACGCTGGCGGAGCTGCCGGTGCCGATGTAGCCCTCCACGCCCTCGGGCACGGAGCCGAGGGTGGTGGCGTAGTCCTGGTACATGACGCCGGCGAAGACGCCCGTACGCGTGCCCCGCATCGAGTCCGGCCGCAGTCCGGCCCGCTCGAACGCCTCCCAGGAGATCTCCAGGAGGAGCCGCTGTTGCGGGTCCATGGCCAGGGCCTCGCGCGGCGAGATCCCGAAGAAATCCGGGTCGAACGCGGCGGCGTCGTACAGGAACCCGCCGCGCGCGGTCGCGGAGGCGCCTGCGACCATCAGCTGCTCGATGGGCCAGCCGCGGTCGGTCGGGAAGTTCCCGATCGCGTCCGCGCCGGAGGCCACCAGGTCCCACAGCTGCTCGGGGTTCTCCACACCACCGGGGTAGCGGCAGCTCATGGAGACGATCGCCACGGGCTCGTCGGGCGGGGGGGGCCGGGGGGGGCGGGGGGGGGGCCCCCCCCCCCCCCCCCCCGCCCCCCCCCCCCCCCCCCCGGGGGGGGGCGGGGGCCCCGGGG
>NZ_JBICVV010000001.1:0-10850 GCF_043199295.1 Streptomyces sp. NPDC048612 | reverse complement strand
GGCCGCCGTGCTCGCCCGCCGCCCGGGGGGCGGGGGCGGGGGGGGCGGGGGGCCCCCCGGCGCCCCCCCCCCCCCCCCCCCGGCCGTGCCGCCGAGCCTGCCCGCGAGGTGCGCGGCGAGCGCCTCGGGCGTGGGGAAGTCGAAGACGAGGGTCGCGGGCATCCGCTGCCCGGTGGCGGCGCCGAGGCGGTTGCGCAGCTCGACGGCGGTCAGCGAGTCGAACCCAAGGTCCTTGAAGGCGCGGTGGGGTTCCACGGCGTCGGGGCCGGAGTGGCCGAGCGTGGCGGCCGCCTGTGTGCGGACCACGTCGAGCAGCTTCTCGCGCAGCTCGTCGGGGTCGAGCCCGTCGAACGCACCCGACGCCTTGGCGGGCGCGGCGTCGGCGGCCCGGCGCGGCAGGGCCCGGACCAGGGACCGCAGCAGCGGCGGTACACCTTCCGTACGGGACCGGGCGCGCGCCCCTGCGAGGTCGAGGGGCATGGGCAGCAGCAACGGGTCGCCGGAGGCCAGGGCCAGGTCGAAGAGGGCGAGGCCCTGCTCGGAGGAGAGCGCGCCGGTGCCCCTGGTCAGCCTGCGGTGGTCGGTGTCGTCGAGGTGCCCGGTCATCCCGCTGGCCTCGGCCCACAGACCCCACGCCAACGACTGCGCCGTCAGACCCCGAGCACGCCGATACTGCGCCAACCCGTCCAACACCGCGTTCGCCGCCGCATACGCACCCTGACCCGCACCACCGAACACACCTGCAGCCGACGAGAACAGCACAAACGCATCCAGCTCACGATCCCGCGTCAACTCATGCAAAACCAACGCCGCATCCACCTTCGGACGCAACACCGCCCCCACCCGCTCAGGAGTCAGCGCCTCCACCACACCGTCATCCAGCACACCCGCCGCATGCACCACAGCCGACACCGGAAACTCATCCAGCAACGCTGCCGCCGCATCCCGATCAGCCAAATCACACGCCACCACCGACACCTCGGCACCCAGACCGACCAAAGACTCCTCGAGCTCCCGAGCCCCCTCAGCCTCCGGACCACGACGACTCGCCAACACAAGACGCCGCACACCATGAGCAGACACCAGGTGACGGGCCACCAGACCACCCAGCACACCTGTACCACCAGAAACCAACACCACACCCTCCGCACCCCACGGCACGGATACCCCCTCGGAGGCGGGCTCCGGGCGCAGCAGCCGGAAGGCGTGGACCTGCTCGCCGCGGATGGCCAGCTGCGGCTCGTCCAGGGTGATCAGGGAGCCGGCCTCCGCCGGGTCGAGGTCGCGGTCGGCGTCGACGAGGACAAAACGGCCCGGGTGCTCGGCCTGCGCCGACCGCAGCAGGCCCCAGACACCGGCGGCCGGGAGGTCAGCTGTGTCCGCGGCGACGTCGACGGCGTGACGGGTGACGAGGACAAGGGTGGTGTCGTCGTTCTCCGCATCGGCCAGCCAGGACTGCACCAGGTCCAGTGCCTCGGCGACCAGGGCGTGCACGTCCGTCGCACCGCCCGTACCACCGGTCAGGCTCTGTACGACAACTTCCCTGTTCCGTACGTGTGTTGCTGCTGTACGTGCAGGTATCGCCTGCCAGCCGGGGCGGAAGAGGGTGTCCGTGTTCGCCGCGGGGCCGAAGGACTCGACGGCCAGGGGCCGCAGGTCGAGGGCACCGACCGTGGCCACGGGTGCCCCGGTGTGGTCGGCCAGCTCGACCTCGACGGCATCGCCGTCGGCCCGGGCCAGGCGCACGCGCAGCGCGACTGCTCCCGCCGCGGCGAGCGAGACGTCCCGCCACGAGAACGGCAGCCAGGGGGTCTCCGAGTCGATGACGAAACCGCCCAGGCCGATCGCGTGCAGAGCCGCGTCGAACAGGGCCGGGTGTACGCCGAACCCGGCCGCCTCGCCGTGCGCACTGTCGGCGAGCGCCACCTCGGCGAAGACCTCGTCGTCGCGGCGCCACAACCGCCGCAGCCCCTGGAAGGCGGGGCCGTACGTGATGCCGCGCGAGGCGAACAGATCGTAGGCGTGGTCGAGCGCCACCGGTTCCGCACCAGCGGGCGGCCACGCGGCATCGGACCAGGATGCCGGCTCGCGCTCTACGCGGTCCCGCAGCACGCCGGCGGCATTCCGGGTCCAGGCCCGGGTGCCCGCGCCGGTGGAACAAGAGTGGATGTGCACGGCACGGCGCCCGGACTCATCGGTGTCAGTGACTGCCACCTGGACGTCGATCGCACCGGACGCGGTGAGCGACATGGGCGTCTCAAGGGCGAGCTCCTCGACGACCGCGCTGCCCGTCTCGATGCCGGCGCGCAGTGCCAGCTCGAGGAGGGCGGTGCCGGGTACGACGACGCGCCCGGCGACGACGTGATCGGCGAGCCAGGGGTGCGTGTCGAGAGAGATCCGGCCGGTGAGCAACGCACCCTGACCGTGGGCGAGTTCGACTGCCGCACCGAGCAGGGGGTGATCCGCGGAGGCAAGACCGGCCGAGGTGATGTCGCCCTGACGGACGGGACCGGGCTCCAGCCAGTAGTGCTGGTGTTGGAAGGCGTAGGTGGGCAGGTCGACGCGGCGGGCGTCGGAGGGGAAGACCTTGGGCCAGTCCGGTGTGACGCCGTGGACGTGCAGTTCGGCCAGGGAGGTCAGGAGACGGTCGAGGCCGCCGTCGTTACGGCGCAGCGAACCGACCGTGACCGCCGGGGAGCCCGCGTCCTCAATGGTCTCCTGGATGCCGATACTGACGACCGGGTGGGGGCTGGACTCGACGAACACGCCAAAGCCGTCGTCGATCAGCATGCGCGTCGCGGTCTCGAACTCCACCGTCTGACGCAGATTCGCGTACCAGTACTCCGCATCGAAAGCAGAGCCGTCCTCGATACGGCCCGTCACCGTGGAATACACCGGTATCTCACCCGCCTGCGGGCGGACCGGCGACAGTACGTCGAGGAGTTCGTCGCGCAGTTCCTCGACATGCGCGGAGTGCGAGGCGTAGTCGACCGCGATACGACGGGCCCGCACATCCGTCCCGGACCAGCGGGCAAGAAGTTCGTCCAGACCCTCCACATCGCCCGAGATCACCACGGAGTGCGGCCCGTTGACAGCCGCGACCGAGACCCGGCCCTCAAAGCCGGACAACTCCTCACGGACACGATCAACAGGAAGCGGCACAGAAACCATGCCACCCCGCCCCGCCAGCGCCACGATCGAGCGCGACCGGAGCGCCACCACACGCGCCGCATCCTCCAACGACAAAGCACCTGCCACACACGCAGCCGCGATCTCCCCCTGCGAGTGACCCATCACCGCCGACGGACGAACACCCCAGTCCCGCCACACCGCCGCCAGCGACACCATCACCGCAAACAGCAACGGCTGAACCACATCCACCCGCTCAACATCCACCCGGCCATGAAGAGCGTCCTCAAACGACCAATCCGTAAACGCAGCCAGAGCCTCACCACACTCAGCCATCCGCGCCGCGAACACCGGCGAAGACTCCATGAGTTCGAGGGCCATGCCCTGCCACTGCGAACCCTGACCCGGGAACACAAAAACCACCCGACCCGCATCCGAGGCAACACCCTCAACCACACCAGTAGCCGAACGCCCCTCAGCAACAGCCGACAGACCCTCAAGCAACTCCGCACTGCCGGCACCGACGACCACAGCCCGGTGCTCCAACGCCGCCCGCGACGTCACCAACGAGAAACCCACATCCGCCGGCGACTCGTCCGTGACAGTGGCGATGAGCTTCGCCGCCTGCGCCCGCAACGCCGCCGCCGACCGACCGGACACCGCCCACGGCACCGGCACACCACCCGAAGCGGACTCACCGGTCTCGGTCGCCTCGGCGGCCGGCTCCGGCGCCTGTTCAAGCACCACGTGCACGTTGGTCCCGCTCATCCCGAACGACGACACACCCGCCCGGCGCAGACGCCCCTCGGCCTCCGGCCAGTCCCGCGCCTCCGTCAGCAGCTCCACCGCACCCGCCGACCAGTCCACATGCGGGGTCGGCTCATCGGCATGGAGCGTGGGCGGCAGGATGCCGTGCCGCATCGCGAGGACGGTCTTGATGACCCCTGCGAGGCCCGAAGCGGCCTGTGTGTGGCCGATGTTGGACTTCACCGAACCCAGCCGCAGGGGGTGGCCCTCGGGCCGGTCCTGCCCGTACGTCGCGAGCAGCGCCTGCGCCTCGATCGGGTCGCCTAGGGCCGTGCCGGTGCCGTGTGCCTCGACCACATCCACGTCGGAGGCCTCCAGGCCCGCGTTGGCCAGTGCCTGGCGGATGACGCGCTGCTGGGCCGGGCCGTTCGGGGCCGTGAGCCCGTTGGAGGCGCCGTCCTGGTTCATCGCCGAGCCGCGCAGTACCGCTAGGACCGTGTGGCCGTTGGCCTGGGCGTCCGACAGGCGCTCCAGGACGACGACGCCGACGCCCTCGGCCAGGGACATGCCGTCCGCGTCCGCCGAGAACGCCTTGCAGCGGGCGTCCTTGGCCAGGCCACGCTGGCGGCTGAACCCGATGAAGGCTCCCGGCGTCGACATGACCGCAACGCCGCCCGCGAGCGCCATGTCGCACTCGCTCTGCCGCAGCGACTGCGCCGCCAGGTGCAGGGCCACCAGGGAGGACGAGCAGGCCGTGTCGACCGTGATCGCCGGGCCTTCCAGTCCCAGCGTGTAGGAGATCCGGCCGGAGACCACGCTGGAGGCGGTGCCGACCAGGAGGTGGCCCTCCGAGACGTCCTCAGTGCCGCGCAGCCGGCCGCCGTAGTCCTGGTAGTTGACGCCGGCGAAGACACCGGTGCGGCTGCCGCGCAGGGCGTCGGGAGCGATGCCCGAGCGCTCCACGGCCTCCCAGCTGGTCTCGAGGAGGAGCCGCTGGTGCGGGTCGAGGGCGGCGGCCTCGCGCGGTGAGATGCCGAAGAAGGCGGGGTCGAAGTCGGCAAGGCGTTCCAGGAAGCCGCCTTCGCGCACGTAGCTGGTGCCTGCGTGGTCCGGGTCCGGATGGTAGAGGGAGCCGACGTCCCAGCCCCGGTCCTCGGGGAAGGGCGAGATGGCGTCGCCGCGCGCGGCGACGAGCCGCCACAGGTCCTCGGGGGCCGCGACGCCGCCCGGGTAGTGGCAGGCCATGCCGACGATCGCGACCGGCTCGTCGTGCGCCACGGTGCCTGTGGTCTCGACGGTGGCGGAACCGGCCGTCCCGGTGCCGAACAGCTCGCCGTCCACGTACTCGGCGAGGGCGAGCGGCGTCGGGTGGTCGTAGACGAGGGTCGCCGGAAGCCGCAGGCCGGTAGCCTTGTTGAGACGGTTGCGCAGGTCGACGGCGGTGAGCGAGTCGAGTCCGGCCTCGCGGAAGGCGCGGCCCGCGTCGACCGCGTCCGCCGAGGCGTGGCCGAGGGCGGTGGCCGTCTGGGCGCGTACCGTGTCGAGAACCGCGCGCAGACGCTCGTCGCGAGGCAGCCCGCCGAGCCGCCGGTGCAGTTCGGAGGCGGCGCCCGGCTGCGCGGCAGTGCGTTCGACGGCCTGGCGTTCGGCGTCGGCGGCGGCCCTCACCTCGGGCACCTCCGTGATGAAGGTGCTCGGGCGCGCCGAGGTGAACACGGGCACGAACCGGTCCCAGGCCACGTCCGCGACGGCGATGAACGTCTCCTCGTCCTCAAGTACCTGCTGCATGCCTAGGACCGCGAGGTCCGGGTCGAGGAACGGCAGCCCTTGACGGCGTACGCGCTCGGGGTCGACACCCTCGTGGACGTGTTCGTCGTTCCACTCGTTGACGGCCGCCCACACGCCCCAGGCGATGGAGGTGCCGGGCAGGCCACGGGCGCGCCGCTCCTGGGCGAGGGCGTCCAAGTGGGCGTTGGCGGCGGCGTACGCGCCGTGGTCGCCGCTGCCCCAGACACCGGCGATGGAGGAGAAGAGGACGAACGCGTCCAGGGAGGCGTCGTCGAAGATCTCGTCCAGGATGCGGGCGCCCTCGACCTTGGCGCGCATCACGTCGTCGAAGTCGGCGAGGGTGCCGGACTCGATCGAGTCGAGCTTGATCAGGGCGGCGGCGTGGATGACGGCCCGTACGGGCGTGCCTTGGCCGGCCAGGTCGTCGACGAGGCCGCGCATGGCGTCGCGGTCGCTCACGTCGCAGCGGGCGAAGGTCAGCTCGGTGCCCGACGGGGCTATTTCAGCGGCGAGTTCACGGGATCCGGCCACGTCGCTGCCGCTGCGGGTGGTGAAGACGATGTGCTCGGCGCCGTTGCGGGCGAGCCAGCGGGCCACATGCGGCCCGAGCGCGCCGGTGCCGCCGGTGACGAGCACGGTGCCGCGCGGCCGCCACGCGTCGGGGCGGGCCGGGGGCCGGGTGGTGCGCACCAGACGGGGGACGTACAGGGCGGCGCGGCGCAGTGCGAACTGGTCCTCGTCGCCCGCGGCGCCGGTGAGCACCTGGGTGAGCCGGGCGCCGGCGCAGGAGGCCAGGTCCCCGCCCTCGTGCTCGTACGGCAGGTCCACGAGCCCGCCCCACACGGCGGGCTGCTCCAGGGCGGCGACCTTACCGAGCCCCCAGTACTGGGCCTGCTCGGCGGCGCGCACCGGGTCGGACGGAGCGACGGAGACCGCGCCCCGGGTCACGGCCCACAGCCGCACGGGGGCCCGGTCGTGTTCGGCCGCCAGGTCGCACAGGGCCTGGACGGCGGCGATGGTCAGGGCGAGCCCGACGGACAGCGAAGGGTGGTCCGGGTGCGCTTCCGGGGCGGCGGAAAGGAAGGAGAGGACTCCGGCGTACGGGGGCCGGTGCTGGTCGGTGGGCCGGTCCTGGTCCGTGGGCCGACCGTCGTCGCCGGTTCGCAGCGCGGCAGCGATCCGGTCGGCGATCAGCGTGCGGTCCGCGTCGGCAGTGGCGAGCCGCAGAATGGTGGTCTCGCGCCCGGTGGCGGTGAAGGCGTCGAGTGCCGTACGCACCCAGGGGTCTTCGGCGTCCGCGGTGTGCGGTACGAGGACGAGCCAGGGGCGGCTGTCGGACGCGGGGTCGACGGCGTCGGGGTGTGGCCGCCAGTCGACGCGGTACCTCCAGGATTCGACGGTCTGCTCCTGCCCCTGGCGGCTGCGCCAGGAGGAGAGCAGGGGCAGCGTCTCCTCAAGGGCGGTACGGGCGCTCTCGTCCCGGACACCGAGGGAACCGGCGATCTCCTCCAGGTCCTCGCGCTCGACGGCGTCCCAGAAGCGGGCGTCGACGGAGTCCATGCCGGCGGAGCCGGTGCCGGCGGTCTCGGTCCGGTCGGACTTCAGCCAGTAGTGCTGGTGTTGGAAGGCGTAGGTGGGCAGGTCGACGCGGCGGGCGTCGGACGGGAAGACCTTGGGCCAGTCCGGTGTGACGCCGTGGACGTGCAGTTCGGCCAGGGAGGTCAGGAGACGGTCGAGGTCCCCGTCGTTACGGCGCAGCGAACCGACCGTGACCGCCGGGGAGCCCGCGTCCTCAATGGTCTCCTGAACACCGATACTGACGACCGGGTGGGGGCTGGACTCGACGAACACGCCATAGCCGTCGTCGATCAGCATGCGCGTCGCGGTCTCGAACTCCACCGTCTGACGCAGGCTCGTGAACCAGTACTCCGCATCGAAGGCAGAGCCGTCCTCGATACGGCCCGTCACCGTGGAATACACCGGTATCTCACCCGCTTGCGGGCGGATCGGCGACAGTACGTCCAGGAGCTCGTCGCGCAGTTCCTCGACATGCGCGGAGTGCGAGGCGTAGTCGACCGCGATACGCCGCGCCCGCACATCCGTCCCGGACCAGCGGGCAAGAAGCTCGTCCAGACCCTCCACATCGCCCGAGATCACCACGGAATTCGGCCCATTGACAGCCGCGACCGAGACCCGGCCCTCAAAGCCAGACAGCTCCTCACGCACCCGGCCCACCGGCAACGGCACCGACACCATGCCGCCCTTGCCCGCCAACGCCACAATCGCCTTCGACCGCAGGGCGACAACCCGCGCCGCATCCTCCAGAGACAATGCGCCCGCGACACACGCAGCCGCGATCTCCCCCTGCGAGTGACCGATCACCGCTGACGGACGAACACCCCAGTCCCGCCAGACCTCGGCCAGCGACACCATTACCGCAAACAGCAACGGCTGAACCACATCCACCCGCTCGGCATCGACCCGGCCATGCAGGGCGTCCTCAAACGACCAGTCCGTAAACGCAGCCAGCGCCTCACCACACTCAGCCATCCGCGCCGCGAACACCGGCGAAGACTCCATCAACTCCAACGCCATGCCCTGCCACTGCGAACCCTGACCCGGGAAGACAAAAGCCACCCGACCCGCATCCGTGGCCACACCCTCGACCACACCAGTAGCCGAACGCCCCTCGGCAACAGCCTCAAGCCCCGCCACCAGCTCATCGCGCGACCCACCGACCACCACAGCCCGATGCTCCAACGCCGCCCGCGACGTCACCAACGAGAAGCCGACGTCCGCCGGCGACTCATCCGCAACAGACACCGCAGCCGCAAGCCGCGCAGCCTGCCCCCGCAACGCCTCCGCCGACCTGCCCGACACCACCCACGGCACCGGCACTACCGGCACACCATCCACCGGCTCAGAAACACCCTGGACCTGCTCCGGAGCCTGTTCCAGGATCACGTGGGCGTTTGTACCGCTCACGCCGAACGACGACACACCCGCCCGGCGCAGACGGCCCTCGGCCTCCGGCCAGTCCCGCACCTCCGTCAGCAGCTCCACCGCACCCGCCGACCAGTCGACCTGCGCGGAGGGCTCGTCCACATGCAGGGTCTTGGGAAGAACCCTGTGGCGCATGGCCTCGACCATCTTGATGATGCCCGCGACACCGGCGGCGGCCTGCGTGTGACCGATGTTGGACTTGATGGAGCCCAGCCACAGCGGACGGTCCGCGTTACGGTCCTGCCCGTACGTCGCGAGCAGGGCCTGTGCCTCGATCGGGTCACCCAGCTTGGTACCCGTACCGTGCGCCTCCACCGCATCCACATCGGCCGGGGTCAGACCGGCATTGGCCAGCGCCTGGCGGATCACCCGCTGCTGCGACGGACCATTCGGAGCCGTAAGCCCATTCGACGCACCGTCCTGGTTCACCGCGCTGCCCCGCACGACGGCCAGCACCTCGTGGCCGTTGCGCTCGGCGTCGGACAGGCGCTCAAGGACGAGCATGCCCACGCCCTCGCCGAATCCGGTGCCGTCGGCCGCACCCGCGAAGGCCTTGCAACGGCCGTCCGCCGCCAGGCCCCGCTGGCGGCTGAACTCCACGAGCAGTCCCGGCGTCGACATGACCGTCACACCGCCCGCGAGCGCCATCTCGCACTCACCGGTGCGCAGGGACTGCGCGGCCAGGTGCAGGGCGACGAGTGAGGACGAGCAGGCGGTGTCGACGGTGACGGCCGGGCCCTCAAGTCCGAAGGTGTACGCGACGCGGCCGGAGACCACGCTGCCCGAGTTGCCGGTGCCGAGGTGTCCCTCGACGCCCTCCGGTACGGAGGCGAGCCCGCTGGCGTAGTCCTGGTACATGACGCCGGCGAACACGCCCGTGCTGCTGCCGCGCAGCGAGTCGGGGGCGACGCCCGCCTGCTCGAACGCCTCCCATGTGGCTTCCAGGAGGAGGCGTTGCTGCGGGTCCATGGCCAGGGCCTCGCGCGGGGAGATCCCGAACAGGCCGGCGTCGAACTCGGCCACGTCGTGCAGGAAGCCGCCCTCACGCGTGTAGAAAGCGCCGGCGCGGTCGGCGTCGGGGTCGTACATGCCCTCGATGTCCCAGCCGCGGTCGCCGGGCAGGCCGGAGATCGCGTCGCCGCCGTCCGCGACGAGGTCCCACAGCTGCTGCGGGGAGCGCACGCCGCCGGGGAAGCGGCAGCTCATGCCGACGATGGCGATGGGCTCGTCGGTGTGGGCCGGCAGGGGCCGGTCCGGGGTGGTCGCGGTGGCCGGGGCGGTCTGCTCGTGACCGTACTCGCGGGCGAGCACGTCGGATATGTGCTCGGCGAGGACGGCGGAGGTGGGCTGGTCGAAGACGAGGGTCGCCGGGAGGCGCAGGCCGGTGGTGTTCGCCAGGCGGTTGCGCAGCTCGACGGCGGTGAGGGAGTCGAAGCCGAAGTCCTTGAAGGGGCGGTGCAGTTCGATCGCCTCGTGCGAGGCGTGCCCGAGCACGGCGGCGACGTGGCGGCGCACGCTGTCGAGCACGACGTGGTGGCGCTCGGCGGCGGGGAGCGCCGCCCACTCTTCGCCGGTCGTCCCGGGGGCCCGGTCCGCCACGGTGGCGGCGGACCGCTGCCGGGGCGGAGTGACGAGTCCTCGGAACAGGTGCGGGACCCCGCTCTCGCGTGCCTGCGCCCGTACGCGTTCCAGGTCGAGGCGTACGGGGAGGAGCAGGGCCTCATCGGCGGCGAGGGCGCTGTCGAGGGCGCGCAGGGCGTCGGTGGTGCTCAGGGCCGTGGCGCCGCCTCTGGTCAGCCTGCGGTGGTCGGTGTCGTCGAGGTGCCCGGTCATCCCGCTGGCCTCGGCCCACAGACCCCACGCCAACGACTGCCCCGTCAAACCCCGCCCACGCCGATACCGCGCCAACCCGTCCAACACCGCATTCGCCGCCGCATACGCACCCTGACCCGCATTCCCGAACACACCCGCAGCCGCCGAGAACAACACAAACGCATCCAGCTCACGATCCCGCGTCAACTCATGCAAAACCAACGCCGCATCCACCTTCGGACGCAACACCGCCCCCACCCGCTCAGGAGTCAGCGCCTCCACCACACCGTCATCCAGCACACCCGCCGCATGCACCACAGCCGACACCGGAAACTCATCCAGCAACGCTGCCGCCGCATCCCGATCAGCCA